>JBGZHY010000115.1:0-12793 GCA_041848045.1 Lachnospiraceae bacterium | reverse complement strand
TACATAGACGGAATCAAAATCAACAGAAACAATATCGAGCTTGCCAATGACATCATCATCAGCGTGCTGAAGGATTTGCTGGAACAAAAATGTAAGCATCCCGATTTGGATACTTCCGATCTGAATATCAAAATGCTGGAAACCTTGAATTTTATTGTCTGTAAATAAGGGAGTGTCGCAAAGCGGCTGTTTCAACAGCTGCCGGGCGACACTCCCTTATTTTCCAAGCTTTAACCATGATAAAACCGTATTCCCCCTGCCAAGACCCCAAATCAATTTTGTTAATCTGTTGGTCAGGGGTATCATTTTTCCTATGCAGATGGCGGAAATGACGGTCCCCTCCCGTATTCCCGTCAATTCACCCAGAAAAACAAAGGACAGGCAGACGCCCAAAGCTACCGACAGGCAATCCACGCCCATTTTTATCCGATGGAAAGGGACTGTTTCCATCTTATCCGTAATTGCCTGCACCAGACCCTCTACGGGCATATAGACGATATTCGCCGACATATAAAGGGAAATCCCCAGAGCCACCAGAAATATGCTGCCTGCCAGCATCAACAGGCTTGCGCCGTAGCCTTCCGGTCTGAAATCTCCCAATATCCGTTTTGAAAAATCCACAAAATACCCGAATAAAACGGCGGCGGGCAGCTGCAAGAGATCCCGCAGGGGAAAAGCCTTTCCCCGTATGCATTTTTGTATCAGCATATAAAGCACGAAAACGGCGATAACCGCCGTACCTGTTTTGATACTTAACATTTCGGCAATGATATAGGGCAATGAGTTGACGGGAGAAACCCCCAAATCCGCATTGATGGATAGTGCCACGCCAAAAGCCGAAAACAGAAGTCCAAGACAATATACGGCGACAGATTTGATACGATGAAACATTTTTTTCCTTTCCTATAGTCAAGCATAAAACACCCCCGACGCCGACGGCCGGGGGATAGGCTTATTTTACAACAATATTGACGATTTTTTTCGGCACATAGATTTCTTTGACAATTTCGCCCTCCAGCCTGCCTGCTGCCCGCAGGGCTTCTATACCCGCTTTAACAGCCTCTTCCTTGGATACTTCCGCCTCCAGATGAATCAAAAGTTTGGTTTTTCCGTTTACCTGTACCGGAACTTCAATTTCATCATCCTTCATCAAATTCTCATCATAGCCCGGCCAAGTCGCATGGAAGACGCTGCCTGTATAGCCCAAAGCTTCATACAGCTCCTCACCGATATGCGGCGCAAAAGGCGCCAGTAAAATCACAAAGGTTTTCAAGGTTTCCCTGTCTATGCCCTCATATTTCTTTGCCAGCTCCATAAACTTATTGTTGTACTCCATAAAACCGGCGATTACCGTATTCAGACTGAAGGCTTTAAAGCGATTATCAATGTCATACACCAGACGATTTCTGTACTTAAGCAGCTCCTTATTCGGCTCCGTATTCTTGTCTTTCGCCTCCATAACCAGCTTATAAAAACGGTTCAGGAAACGGCTGACGCCGTCTATACCCCTGTCGTCCCAGGTAGCGTCCAAGTCCGGCGGTCCTACAAACAGCTCATACATCCGCAGGGCGTCACAGCCGTAATCCCGCACCAGCTCATCCGGCGACACCACGTTCCCCTTGGACTTACTCATCTTCACGCCGTTGCTGCCGTTAATCATTCCCTGATTAAAGAGCTTGGTAAAAGGCTCCTCAAAATCCACCACCCCGATATCGTACAGGAATTTGGTATAAAACCTGGAATACAGCAGATGCAGTACCGCATGCTCCACACCGCCGATGTACATATCTACCGGCAGATACTTTCCGGCCTTTTCCCGGGAAACCAGTTCCCGGTCATTATGCACATCTACATAACGCAGGAAATACCAGCTGGAGCCCGCCCACTGCGGCATGGTGTTGGTTTCTCTCTTAGCAGGCGCACCGCAGCAAGGGCAGGTGGTATTGACCCACTCCGCAATGGCGGCAAGCGGAGATTCTCCCGTTCCCGTCGGCTGATAGGATTCCACCTCCGGCAACAAAAGCGGCAGCTCCTCTTCCGGCACCGGCACATTGCCGCAATGCGGACAATGTATAATCGGAATCGGCTCTCCCCAGTATCGCTGTCTGGAGAATACCCAGTCCCGCAGCTTGAAATTAACCTTTTTCTCGCCGAAGCCCGCTTTCTCTATCATATCCGGAGCCTCCGCCTTCAAAACGGCGGACTCCATGCCGTTCCAATCTCCGGAATTGATGACGATGCCGGAAGCTTCCGTATAAGGCTCCTGCATATTCTCTACTTCCACGCCGTCCTTGGCAATAACCTGCACAATCGGAATATCAAATTTTTTGGCAAACTCAAAATCTCTTTCATCATGCGCCGGCACACACATAATGGCGCCGGTTCCGTAATCCGCCAGAACATAATCGGAAAGCCAAATCGGTACCCGCTTCCTGCTCAACGGATTGATGGCGTAGCTGCCGGTGAACACGCCGGTCTTTTCCTTTGCCTGCATTCTGTCCACATTGGACTTCATAGAGGCTTCAGCAATATACCGTTCCACCTTTTCAAGCTGCTCCGGACTTGCCAGTTCCTTTGCCAAGGCATGCTCCGGTGATAAAACCATAAAGGTCGCACCGTACAAGGTATCCGGTCTGGTGGTATATACTCTTATGGACTCCTCTTTCCCCTCAATCCCGAACAAGACTTCCGCACCGTAGCTTTTACCGATCCAGTCGGACTGCATTTTTACCACCTTTTCCGGCCAGTCCAGCTTATCCAGGTCATTGAGCAGCCTGTCCGCATATGCCGTAATTTTCAGCATCCACTGCCGCAGGTTCTTCTTGGTCACTGCCGTTCCGCAGCGCTCGCAGCTTCCGTCCGCCACTTCCTCATTGGCAAGCCCCGTCTTACAGGAAGGGCACCAGTTAATCGGAAATTCCTTTTCATAGGCAAGGCCCTTTTTAAACATTTGTACAAAAATCCACTGCGTCCACCGATAAAACTCGGGATCCGTTGTATTCAGCTCCATGTCCCAGTCATAAATCGCCGCAATCTCATCAATCTGGCGTTTGATGTTCTTGACATTTTCCGCCGTTGACCTGGCAGGATGTACCCCCATGGTAATGGCATAGTTTTCCGCCGGCAGACCGAAGGCGTCAAAGCCCATAGGGTGAATGACGTACTTTCCCTGCAGAAGCTGATATCTTGACCATACGTCACTGATGACATAGCCTCTCCAATGCCCTACATGCAAACCGGAGCCGGAGGGATAGGGAAACATATCCAGACAATAGTATTTCTCCTTCTTTCCGTCATTGATGTTAATCGGCTTTTCCTGCCAATTTTTGCGCCATTTCTTTTCAATGGCACTATGATTATACTGAGCCATAGCTGTCCTCCAAATTCTAAAGCCTTATTCATCCCTTTATTTAAACCCAAAACCGCAAAGGTGTCAAGGATTTTTAAGCCCTCTCCGGACTGTTAGCTGTTCCTAATTTAATACCTTTTATCCCCTCTGTTCCGCTTGCAATTCAGACCCTTTCCGCTTATAATATTGACGATTTATGATTTTTGCGATGCTCTTTAAAAAGGAGCTTTTTGTATGTGTACACAATATTTAGGAGGATAGTATGCACCAAGAGCGATTGATTTGCGATAACATCTATTATATCGGTTCCGGCGACAGACGGCTGAGCCGCTTTGAAAACATTTTCCCCATCCCCAACGGCGTTACGTATAATTCCTATATCGTTTTAGATGATAAAACCGTGGTTTTGGATACCGTGGATAAGTCCGTGGTCAAAACTTTCATGAAAAATCTGGACAGCGTTTTAAACGGCAGGAAGCTGGATTATCTGATTATCACCCATATGGAACCCGACCATGCGGCAAGTCTGGAAGAGCTTGTAAACAGACACCCTGAGGTATGCATTGTCGGCAACGCCAAAACCTTCGCTTTGATTGACCAGTTTTTCAACTTCGGCGGCAATTTCCACAAGCTGGAGGTAAAGGATAAGGATACGCTGGATATCGGCAAGCATAAATTCCATTTCCTGCTGGCGCCTATGGTGCATTGGCCGGAGGTTATGTCCGTATATGAAGAAAGCAGCAAGATGGTTTTTTCTGCCGATGCTTTTGGAACCTTCGGTGCTTTTTCCGGCAATATCTTTTCCGATGAGGTGGCATTTTTTGAGGAATGGCTGTCTGAAGCAAGGCGCTACTATTCCAATATTGTCGGCAAATACGGCGTACAGACCGGCAATCTCTTAAAGAAGCTGGAAAATTATGAGGTGCAGTATATTTGTCCGCTGCACGGTCCGATTTGGAGAGATAAGGTGATGATTCAGCGCTTTATGGAGAAATACCAGCTCTGGTCCAGCTATACGCCGGAGGACAACGCCCTTGTCATCTTCTACGGCTCCATCTACGGCGGCACGGAGGAAGTGGCAAACCTGCTGGCGGCAGAATGTGCCAAGCTGGGCGTGCGCAACATCAAAATGTACGATGTGTCCGTAACCGATACCTCCGAGCTGGTTTCCGAGGCTTTCAGAGCCAAGGTGCTCGTCTTTGCAAGCGCCAGCTACAATGCCGGTCTTTTCCCGCCAATGGAGATTTTATTGGAGGATTTGCGTGCCCACAATCTGCAAAACCGTGATATTATGCTGATTGAAAACGGATCCTGGGCGCTGTCGGCAGCCAAGCGTATGACGGAGATTCTCTCCGATATGAAGAATATGAAGCCTCTGGCGGATACCTTAAGCATCAAATCAAGCATCAAGGAAGAACAGCTGGCGGATATTGTCGCTCTGGCCGAGAAAATCAAGGAACGTTTATAAGGTCAAAAAAGCCTTCGAAAGCGCAATGTACTGCGCCGCCGAAGGCTTTTTCTTCTAAGCTTGTATTTCCGCCGAAATCTGCCAGTTCATACCGAATTTATCAATCAGACCGCCGTAGGCAGGGCTCCAAAAGGTTTCTCCCATTTCCATAAAAATTTCCCTTGCATCCACTCTTAATTTCGCCCAAATTTCCTGTGCCGTTTCCACGGAATCCGTAATAATCGCCGCCGACATATTCCTGCCGCCGCAGTAGGTAAAATCCGGATTCTCATCGGAAATCATCAGACGAATACCGTTTACCAGAAGCTGGGCATTAAGTAAAAGATGCTCCCGTTCTTTCGGGCAGTTCGGCACCTTGTCTTTCCATTGCAATACGGATACCACCTCCGCCTGCAAAGCCTCCTTGTAAAAATCAACTGCTTCCATGCCGTTTCCGTCCGTTACCAGATATGTTTCTATAGCTTTAATCATATTTTTTTCCTTTCCCTTACCGTATCAATAATCCATTTTTGTAGCCAGCACGCCATCCACCACATCCGTAAAAATCTCATACGGAACAGCCACCGCCATGTCCTCGGGCTTCCATTTGCACAGCATGCGCGTGCTCGGACACATCACGCTGACATTCATCTCCCCGCTTAAATAAGGGGATACCGTAAGCTCCGAACACATGGCCTGCATCGCCCCCATATCAATGTCGGGCTTTCTTCCCGTCTTATACTCAAAGCCCTGAATCAGACGCATGGCCTGATAGGCATTGCAAAGGATGATGATCACGTCCGGCGTCAGGGTGCAGCTTTCCAGGGGAACTATGGATACGCCATAGGTGGAAACCGGCATTCTGTGCAGACTCTTAATGGAAGCACGCATTCTTCTTGCCACGGCAACGGAAGAATACAGGTTGTAAGAAAAATACTCTTCTCCGCTTTCTATCTTTTCCGTACTCGGCTCCAGAGCAAGAGCCGTAGTACCGCCGTCACATTTATGATGCTCCAGGCGGCATTTCAGGCTTTTCCCTCTAAAGGCCTGTTTAACCATAACACAGTAGGGCATGGCGCTCGTCAGCTCCTGCACCGGATAGGCTTCGTACTGTTCCTTCATAAAACACAGGGTAATTGCCGCAGGCTCCGTATCCAGAGCCAAAATCTCCTTTAACTGCTCCGTACTCTCTTTGATATACGGTGCCGGGTACTCCTCATGGGGCAGCCCGTACTGAATTTTTCCATGTTTATAAGGCATATTATCCATCTCCTCTCTCATAAGGGGCGCTGCTTCAGGCAGCAGGCTCCCCTGTAAAATATCATCTTTCCGACAATAAAAGCAAGCTTTTTCTATTCCGACATAAACCAGGCAAAACGATACATATCCAAACGATATAGCAGCGCTATCAGACACAGATAAAACAAAAGGCTTCCCGCCAAAAATACGAAATCTTGTTTATCCGCTTTTAAAACCCGTATATACGTTCTCGGATTGCGCCGTCCCAAGCCCCGGCTCTCCATGGAACAGGCGACCCTTTCCCCCCGGCGGACAGCCGTGTGCAGCATAGGCAACAATATCCGAAACGGAGCCAGGAGCTTGTTTTTGCCCCCCTTTCCGAAAAGTCCACGCATCTCCTGTGCAAAATACAAATTCTCCGCCTGCCTTTGCATATCCGGTACAAAACGATATGCGGCAAGGATGGAATAGCCCTGCACATCCGAAAGTTTACATTGGTGAATCAGTGAAAAAATCAAATCTCTCGGCTTGGTGCTCAATACAAAGCCCAAGGACAAGGTCACCAGAGCCAAAATACGAAGACCCAATGCCAAAACGTACCATATATCCCGTCTGCGCCATGTAAGCACCCCAAAACGGAAATCCGCGCTTTCCTTAGGATGTATTCCTTTCAGCAGCAGCATGGAATACATAAAAATAAAACTCAGTACAAAAAATACCGCCAGTCTTTTCCCCATTATCCCAAAGGGAAGCTTTCCGGCGATACGGAAAAATATAAGGGTCGATACAAATAGCAGCAAGGGAAATGCCGGATGATAGGAAAAGCTCACCAAAAGGGAGAGCAGCAAAACCACAACCAGTTTAATCACAGGGTTTCTTCTGTGCAGGTATGAATCCCTTTCTGTATAGGCAAACATAGACCTCATCCCCTTTCAAAATAATCCTCGGTGCTGCCGTCAAAAGAAAGCCTTCCTTCTCGCAGCTCCAGCACTCTGTTTGCGTAAGCCCGCACCAGATTAAGGTCATGGGTAACCATAATCAGCGTCAAGCCCTTTTCATGCAGGCGTTTCATTTCTTCCATCATGGCAAGCCTGTTTTGTGCGTCCTGCCCGTAAGTAGGCTCGTCCAAAATCAAAAGCTCCTTATCCGTCGGCAGCATCACTGCAACACTCAATCTTCTTTTCTGTCCCTGGCTCAAGGTAAAGGGACTGCGCTTTCGTTCTCCATATAAATCGTATTGTCTGAGCGCTTCGTCAGCCAGCCTTTCCTTTTCCTCCCTCGAAACGGAATACTGTCGAAAGCTCAGCAGCATCTCTTCATCAACCGCATTGCTGACAAACTGATGCTCCGGATTTTGAAAAACCAGACCCACCTTTTGATAAAAATCCTTCTTTTTTATCCGCTTTATATTTTCGCTTCCAAAGAATATTTCTCCCTGATAATCGGCAATTCTTCCCATCAAAAGCTTCAGCAGGGTGGTCTTTCCCGCGCCGCTGGCTCCCGTAAGCGCCAAAAAATCACCGCTGTACACGCAAAAACGAAGTTCCTCAAGCCCCGGGCTTCGGGTATCCGCAGCAAGCTCCTGCGGATAACGATAGCTTACCGAATTTACGGAAAATAAGGTCTTAGATGAAGCCCTGTTCTTGATTACCGGAGCAGGCTTTAAAAGGCGGCTTCCCCATACGGCAGCTCCTCTTTGCTTCCATTCTTCCTTATCCAAAAGAAACAGACCCTCATCTTTATCCAAGCAGTAGATATAATCCACCTCATCCATGATGACATCCGGATTATGCTCCACAATAATCAGGGTCTTTTGCTCCTGCCTTGCCAGATGCAAAAGCAGGGTCAAAACCTCCTTCGCACTCTCGGGATCCAGATTTGCCGTCGGCTCATCCAGCAAAATCAAATCTGTAGACATGGCAAGAGCGCAAGCCAAAGCAAGCTTCTGCATTTCTCCGCCGGAAAGGCTGTATAAATCTCTTTTTTCAAAGCCCTCCATGCCAACCGCGGCAAGGCTCTCCCGGATTCTTCTTTTCATTTCCGGCACCGGCAGCCCCAGACTCTCCAAGCCGAAAGCCAATTCATCCTCCACCGTAAAGGTACAAAACTGGCTTTCCGCATCCTGCATAACCAGAGCAATCTTGTCACAACGCTCAGCAGGTGAAAGTCCGGTGATATTTTCTCCCGCATAATAAATTTCGCCGCCTGCCTCTCCCGCCGTCATATAAGGAATCAGCCCCTTAATGTAATACAGCAGAGAACTTTTTCCACAACCGCTGCTGCCGCTGATCAGATGTATTTTCCCCGCATAAAAGCGGCAGGAAATGCCCTCCCATACCGCTTTTTCTTCCCCTTCATACACAAATCGGGCATTTTCCAGACGTAATATCTCGTTTTCCTTGCCCATATTGCTTTATTTCATACAGGCAAAGCCCTTCAGTACGCCGGTCTTTCCCAGAGAAAGTACAATCAGGCGCATCAATGCGTAGTTTATCACCACTGCACTGAGCAGACGTACAAGAAGCATGGCGCCCGCCGTAGGCAGACCCAAAGACAGGGTGCCGAAAACCACAATATCTCTGGAAAAAACGAACAACGCAGCCAATACGGAGGCAAGGATAATATTCATTTTATTGCCCTGATAAGCACCGCATAAGGCATAGCCGATTTCCACGCCCAAGGCCTGCAGGCTTGCCGCCAGCACCAGCTGTACGCCGTAGGGACTGCCCAAAAGCAGATTCACACCGGCGGTTACCAAAGCACCGAAAATCGCCGCTCCCGGCCTTCTGACAATATACATCGGCAAGGATGCGGAGAGCAGATAAATGCCGAAGGTCAATTCCATAAAGACAACACCGAGTATTGCAGATAAAGGCATATAGGCAAAATCCATCAGCGTAAAAAATACACCTATGGCTACCCCTATCATAGCAATCACTACCACTTCTTTTGTGTTCCATTTGTTCATATTGATGTACCCCTTTAGATTTATTTTATTTCCTGCAAATTATAGCACGGAGTCTGTCCGGTAAACAATTTTATTGGATATTTTTATATAACGGAACCATCTATTTATTTTTTCTATAGCATTTGTCTGTATAAAAACAGCGCCACAGCTTCCGGCTTACTACTCCCAAAGCTATGGCGCTCCAAACCTCTATTCCTCCTCGTCATCCATCATTTCCATAAATTCCTGCTCATCCAGGATTTCATCGAAAGCATCGCTAACCAGTTCATATTCTTCATCCGTTTCGATATTGCTCAAATCCGGCTGTCCGTCCTCCAGCTCGGTATAACGATAGAGATAGATTGTGCCGTCCTCATCCTCCGTTTCCGGCATAACCGCAATATACTCTCTTCCTCCCGCCTCAAAAATCGTCAGTACCACACACTCCAAAACCGTGTCGTCCTCCAAGGTAATGCTCACCGTTGTGGTTCCCCCCTCAAACAATCCCTCTGTTCTGATATCCTCGCTCATTCCTGCCATCTCCTTTTCCTATTTTAGTTCCTGAATATATTCCGATATCTCTGCTCTCGTACGTTTTCCGTCCGCACTGCTGCAAATGCTGAGTCTGTCTTTTGCTCTTGTCATCGCCACATAAAACATCCGCCGCTCCTCCTCCAGCTCATCCGCCGATTTTGCCTTCTTATAGGGGCAAATGCCCTGGTTTGCGTCAATGATATATACAATCGGAAATTCCAGACCCTTGGAGGCGTGAAAGGTCATCAGCTGTACCCCCTCTTCCTCCTCTTGCCTCGACTTCCGAACTTCCTCCAGCTTTTCCTTATATTCTGCGATATGTAGCAGCCAGTCCTGTAAATGTTCATATTCTCCGGCAGATTTCTCCAGCTCCTCCAGAATGTCAAAAAACGTGTCCCCTTCTATGCCGTGATCGTCACAGTAGTCCTCCAGATAACGCTGATAAGCCACACCCCTGCGAATAAAAGCAAGGGCACGGGGCAAGGAGAGCTCTTTGATGACACGCAGGCAATGTTCCAGCTCATTGATATTTTCCAGCATATACGGCAACTGCGCGTAATACCGGCGCAGACTTTCCATATCCGCTCCCGCCTCCTGCAAGGCCTCCCTTTTGATATAGCGATTGGGTTTATTGGCGATACGCAGCAAATCCTCTCTGCTTCCCTTTCCCTGTGACAGGCGCAGGTAAGCAAAGATGTCCCTGGCAATCCAATGTTCATAAATATTCGGCACGCTGTCCTTTAAAACAAAGGGAATCGCCAGCTTTAAAAAACGCTCGATTAAAATACGCGGTTGTATGTTCGTTCTGTACAACACGGCAATGTCACTGTAAGTATAGCCCAAGCTCAAATAGGTTTTGATATCCTGTATCAGGGTATCCGCCTGCCTGCCCGCACCGGAAAAAGTAAGAATATCCACCGCCTTGCCTCTTCCCCTATGGGCGCTGATTCTTTTGGGAAAGCGCTTCTTATTATGCGCAATCAGACGGCCTGCCGCCTCCACAATCTGTGCGGAGCTGCGGAAATTTTTATCCAGCAGCACCGTTTTCACATTCGGAAAATCCTCGGCAAAGCCGAGCATAATATCCGGTCTGGCTCCCCGAAAAGAATAGATGGACTGGTCGTCATCTCCCACAATGGTCAGATTCCGACTTTCTCCCGCCAAAAGCTGCACGCTCATATACTGCAGCCTGTTGATATCCTGAAACTCATCCACCAGAATATAACGGTACTTCTCCTGACAGGCCTTCCGAATATCTTCCCTCTGCTGCAAAAGCTCATAGGTCATCAACAGCATATCTTCAAAATCTATCTTCCGAAGCTGTGCAAGCCCCTTTTCATACTCCTGATATATCTGCCGGAACAAATCCGCACCGCAGACCTTGGAATAAAAGAAATCAATCTGTATACGCTCCTGCTTGATCAAGGCGATTTCCTCCAAAATCCCCGCCTGCATGGACTGCGCGTCAATGCGGGCATCCTCCTGCCGTGCCAAAATCCTTTGTATCAGCTGTATGCGCTCTCCCTCTTTGACAACCTGCTCTCCCCGATAACCGTAGGCCAGCTTCAGCAGACTGAAAAAGACGGAATGAAAGGTGCCGAAAGTAATCCCTTGGCAATCCGGACAAAGAAGCGCAAAACGTTCCTGCATCTCCTTTGCCGCCGCCCTCGAAAAAGTCAGCACCAGAATATTGCGGGGATCAATCCCGCTTTCCTTTGTTAAATGCCGAATCCGATGGGTAATGACAAAGGTCTTTCCGGAGCCCGGTCCCGCCAGCACCATTAAAGGCCCCGCACCGTGGGTAATCGCTTCCCTTTGTGCCTTAGAGTAATTGTCGAATGCCAAGCTCTATTCTCCTGATGCTTTCTTCCTTACCAAGTACCTCCATAATCTCCGTTGCACCCGCCGGCGTAGACTGCTTGCCCGATAAAGCGGTACGAATCGGCCACATGACAAAACCGGTCTTTACCCCTTTTTTTTCTATGTATTCCGCCAGCAAAGCATACAGCGCAGCATTGCTGTAATCCTCCTGTGCCTGCAAAAGCGGCAGCACCTCCTGCAATACCTCCAGGGAGCTTGCCTCGTCACACTTCATTTTTTTATGGCTGTACATTCCCTTGTCATAGACAGGCAGCTCTTCAAAGAAATCAATGTGCTCTCTGATATCCAAAAAGGTTTCGATACGTGTTCTCAGCATGGCGGAAATCTTGCGCAAATCCAGATCCCTGTGAATCACTTCCTCGATGTACGGCTTTGCCATGGCAAAGAAGCGTTCTTCCTCCATGGCTTTAAAATACTCCCCGTTCAGCCAGGACAGCTTGACCATGTCAAATACCGCCGGCGACTTGCTGATATTGCGGTAATTAAACTCCTGCACCAGATCCTGCAAGCTGAAAATCTCCCGGTCGTCCTCCGGCGACCAGCCCAGCAGTGCCACATAATTGATGATTGCCTCCGCAATATAGCCCTGCTCCAGCAAATCCTCAAAAGAGGAATGCCCGCTTCGCTTGGACAGCTTCTTGTGGTGCTCGTCCGTAATCAAAGGACAATGCACGTATACCGGCACTTCCCAGCCGAAAGCCTCATACAGCCGATTATACTTCGGAGAAGAGGACAAATATTCATTTCCCCGCACTACATGGGTAATCCCCATCAGATGGTCGTCCACCACATTGGCAAAATTATAGGTAGGGAAGCCGTCGGACTTGATCAAAACCATATCGTCAAGCTCCGCATTCTCCACACTGATTTCTCCATAAATCTCGTCAACAAAGGTGGTTTTCCCCTCCGTCGGGTTATTCTGCCGAATAACATAAGGAAGACCTGCCTCCAACTTCTGCGCAATCTCTTCTGCGGACAAATGCAGGCAATGCTTGTCATACTTTAACAACTGCTCTTCCCCCGCCCCGACACGCAAAGAATCCAGGCGCTCCTGGCTGCAAAAACAATAGTAGGCCTCTCCCTGATCAATCAGCTTTTTGGCATATTCCATATACATGCCGCCGGCCTGCCGCTCGCTTTGTACATACGGTCCCACGCCGCCGTCCTTATCCGGCCCCTCGTCATGTATCAGTCCCGTATAGCGCAGGGTATTATAAATAATCTCTGTCGCACCCTCCACATATCTCTCCTGATCCGTATCCTCAATACGAAGCAAAAAATCGCCGCCCTCATGCTTGGCAATCAAATAAGCATACAAAGCGGTTCTTAAATTTCCCACATGCATACGTCCCGTAGGGCTTGGTGCATAGCGTGTTCTGATTCTTGTCATTTCCAT
>JBGZHY010000114.1:0-11624 GCA_041848045.1 Lachnospiraceae bacterium | reverse complement strand
GAGGGGGAAAAAGGTGATATTGACATTATATGATATCAGCGGGATACAAAAGTACATATTTTCCAGCAGCAAGCTAAGAGAGCAGGTAGGAGGCTCCAATATCGTTCATCAGATTTTGTATGAATGTTTGCCGAAGATTTTGGAGGATGACTTGGAATGCACGGCGCTTTTGCACAAAGATGAGTGGCTGTTGCCGGATGTTCCTACGCAGCGGGCACATATTGTCTATATAGGTGGAGGAAATGCTATGGTTTTGTACCGGGATCGGGAATCGGAAAGCATTGCCGGCAGGGCTTTACAAAAGAAGGTTTTCGATTTGACGGCGGGTCAGCTTAAGATTTGTCATGCCTGTGTGGACTTATCGGCAAAGGGTATTGACAGTTTGTGTACGGAAAAGATACATTTGCAGGATTTGTATGAGGAGCTGATGGAAGGAATGGCCGAATACAAAAGAGAAGCCAACACGCTTTATCCGTCACAAGGTTCATCCCTCAGTGCATATGACAATGCAGGATTTGAAGTAATCAGTTATTGTGAAAAAGAAAATATATACGGTCCCTTCAGTCGAATCATGAAGGCAAATAAATACGAACAAAGGAAAGATATTACGGATGTAGAGGGGGCGAAATTTGCAGATCAATTTGAACACTTGCGGGAGAAAGACAAGAAAAGTTTTGTGGCAGTCATTCATGTGGATGGGAATCGTTTGGGGCAAAAAATCAGCAATGCACTGCGGAATAAGAGGAATTTGAAAGAAGAGATGCTGCAATTTTGCTGCTCATCTCTTCAAATTGATAAACTGTTTAAGGAAACATTGGATGAAACTATTCGTATAAATTTTCGAAATGAGTTGGCGAAGGGTGAATCTCTCCCTTTCCGACCTATCGTAAGGGATGGGGACGATATTACCTTGATTGTGAAAGCGGATAGAGCTTTTGCCTTTATACAGGTGTATATGGAGCAGCTTGCAGAGAAGCAAGTATCGAAAGAATATATACATCTAAAAGAAAATATCGGGAATATCAGCGCCACGGCGGGAGCGGTATTTGTAAGAGATACCTTTCCTTTTGACGAGGCTTATGATCTGGCAGAGCAGCTATGCAAAGCCGGTAAGGCAAAGTTGGCAGACGAGGGGAGGGATGTGTCCTGTATGGATTATCATATATTAAGGGAAGGTTTGACAGGAAGTGTTCGGGAATACAGGCAGGCTCACTATCAGATCGCAGGAGGACAGCTGCACATAAGGCCTTATCTGTTTACGGACAGCGGAGAAGACAGCTATGATTCTTTTCTGCACTTGCGAAATGCATTGACGGCATCCGAAATAGCGAGAAACAAGTTGAAAGCTTTGCGAAATGCCTATTCTGAAAGTGTACAGGAAGCAGAATATACCTATAGAACAATTTTGAGCAGACATAAAAATGGTATTGATCATCAGAAAAACGCTTTTGTGGATAAGAATGGGAAAAAAAGGGCTGTATTTTTTGATGTATTGGATGTGATGGATATATAAGGGGGATTGTGATGTACAAAGGAAGGTTAAGAATAGAATTGCTTTCGGATATGTGCTGCGGAAGCGGAGAGGGCGACGGTATTGCTCAGGATATCGCTTCTACTTATGATGAATACGGTCTGCCGATGATCTATGGCAAGCGCATTAAAGGTATGCTCAGGGATCGGTTTGTCTTGATGAAGGAATACGGATTTTTGGATTTTGAAGCGGAAGATTGTATTTTCGGCAATGGAAGGCAGCAAGGAAAGCTAAAAATCGGTAATGCGGAATTGGAAAAGGCAGATGCAATAAAGAAGGAGTTGGAGATTCTTCCTGAGGATCTTGCGGATTTATGCTGTGCCGCCAATATTGAAAGGTTTTATACCGTAAATCGTTTTGCGACGGCAGTGGAGAAAACAGGGATTGCCAAGGCGCATTCCTTGAGAACATTAGGCGCTTTTCCAAAGGGACTTGTATTTTTTGCCGATATAGAAGCTGATTTTGCGGCAGATTCTCGGGAATATGAGGCTCTGGAGGCTGCCGTTGCGCTTCTACGTAATTTAGGGATGAGTAAAAACAGAGGTATGGGAGAGGTCAAATGTAGCTTGGAGGCTACCAGGGAAAACACGGAAGAAAAGATGCAGCAAATTCGGGCAGAGGATTGTGTAGCTGAATATGTGGTGGAAACTTTGAGTCCGCTATCTTTGCAAACGGATTATCTGCCGGGAACATCTTTGCAAGGATGGTTTGCCGGACAAGTGGTCAAAGGACAAGGAAATCATTTGTCTATCGAGCGTTTACTGCAGTCCGTGAAGTTCGGTACGGCGTACGTGGCCGAAAAAGAAAAAGGGGGTGTATACCATGCTTATGAACCTCTGCCATTGGGTATGCTGCAGGTTAAGAATGAGGAAAAAGTCGTGTACAGCATATCGGACGGTTATCAAGTAGAGAAGAATAAACAATATGTAAGGTTATCCGGATATTTCCGCAGAGAAGGTGAGAAAATTCGACATAAACAGGTACAGGTAAGCAGAGAATATCACATTACCAAGAAAGATAAGAATATTTTTATGCTGAAGAGTCTGTGTACCGGACAATATTTCAAAGGAGAAATCCATGCCGAAAAGCCGGAGTATTTGCAAGACTTGGCAGAGATTGTTCGTCAAAATAAGGGAATGCTTTGCTTAGGATCTTCATCCGGTACACAATACGGCAGATGTCGGCTACACTTGATCAAGTTTCGGTCGGAAAAAAGAGAAAGTCTTTGCTCTCGAAGCAAAATCCTCATTGTGGAGTTGCTATCCGATACGATTCTTATCGATTCCTGCGGTGTGAACGGGGTGAGCAGGAACTGTGTAAAAGAAAATTTTGCGGATATTTTGCCGGGATATACCTTGCGGGACGTGTTTTGCACTACTCTGCCCGTGGGGGGCTATAATGCAAAGTGGAAACTGCCGAAGCGTCGATTTATGGCATTTTCCAAAGGAAGTCAACTGGTGTTTAGCAGAGATACGGAGGAAGAGGTTTGGTATAACCCAAGGGGGCAAGTGGGTCTGCTGCAGACAGAAGGCTATGGTTCCTATCGGGTACGGGAATGTACAGTACAAAAGAGCTTTAGCGTGATTTTGGAAGAGGGGAAGAAGACTCAAGGTGAGGAACGACAGAATGTCGATATTGATGCTGCCAAGGAACTGCTGCAGGGAATTTTGCTCAAGAAGGTGCGTGAAGCTTTACTGCAGAGAAGCGAGAAGTCGGTATGTGAATACTTAGAAAAGCAAAAAGGTCTATCCGTATCCTGTGCCATGCGTTTGCTGTCAGCCTATAAAGCAACGGATAAAGAAGAGAACTTTGCCGTTAAATTCAAAAACCATATTCAAGAGAATTTTGCGGGTGATAGCAATGCAGATATTCGGAAATTTGCAGATCATGCCGAAGAAGCCTTTCAGAAAATTTTGGACGGTATTCAAACTGAGGCTACAGAAAAAAGTGAGCTTTACAGGAAAAGTTTGGCTATTATCGTGAAAGAGAAAAGGGATTTCTTATTGCATGCTTTTGTACAGGCTTATATTGCAGAAACAAAATTATATTTTAGGGGGATGTAGATATGTTGCTTTTGAAATGCAGCTTGGAGGCGAAAACTCCCTTTATGATAGGGAACGGATACAGTGAAAATTGCGATAGAGATATACTGATAGACTCTAAAGGATTTCCTTATATACCGGGGACCAGTTTGTGCGGACTTTGCAGGCACTTTTTAAGAGAGCAAGATTGGGAAGGTGTTGAGGATATATTTGGCAGTATATCTATGCAAAAGGGAAAGGATGATAAGGAAAGCAAAATTATATTTTATGATGCTTTTTTGGAAAAGGCAGATGGGAGCAGAGGATATGCGGTTTCCGTCAGGGATTCCGTGCGTCTGCAAAATAAATTGGCTGTGGAAATGAGCAAATTCGATTATGAAATAGTTGAGGCAGGCGCCCGTTTTACTTTTCGTGTGGAAGTTCTATTGGATAAAATGGAAGAGGGACTTGCGAAAGAAAAAAAGCTTATCGCTTTGTTGCTGAAAGGTTTTTCGGAAGGCGATATACGGATAGGTGCCAAGACAACCAGAGGATTTGGTATATTTGAGGCAAAGGACATCAAGGTATGTTCCTTGGACTTGCACAACAAGGAAGAGATGAAAAAGCATATCTGTCGAGAGTATAAATGGGAAGAATGGCAGGAAAAAAATATATCCTACAAAAGTCTGTATGAAACTATAGAAACAGATTTGGAGTTGGACAGCTTTTTATTTATACGGGATTATGCCGCCACGGAAAAAGTAGATAAGGGAGATAATGAAAGCAAATTTGTGGATGCAAGAACACTGCTGAATCAAAGAGGAAATCCGGTAATTCCCGGTACGGCATGGGCGGGGGTTTTTCGGCACCATGCAGCTAAGATATTAAAGGAGAGCAAGTATCAAGATAGAGAAGAGCGAGAGATAGAAAGTCTTTTGAATGATTTGTTCGGTTATGAAAGTGCGCCGAATTGTCCGCCTGATAAAGAGTTGCGCTCTAAATCTCAAATTTTGTTTAGCGAAACGGAATTGGAAGAATATGAGATGATGAATCGAACGAGGACGGCAGTAGATCGCTTCGGTGCTTCAGCTTTGCAGACAGGCGCTTTATTTACCGGACGAATTGCCTGTAAAAAAGATATTTCCGGAGAAAAAAAGCTGCTTACACTGACGGTAAAGATAAAAAAGGGACGGGACGAGAAGCTGGCAAGGAATCTGGTAGAACTTTGTATAGAAGATTTGAAGCGTGGTGTTTTAGCTGTGGGAGGTAATACTTCCGTGGGTGCCGGTATATTTAAAGCATATGAAATAGGGGGAACAAATGAAGGCAAAGCTTAGAGAATTTGTAAAATATAAAAGCAGCTGCCGTAAATGCAGTTTTGCAGGCTTAGAGGCTATGCGATCACCGGAAAATATGGATTGCATCAACAGCTACCCTTATCAGCTTTTATACTATACGGACGGTGTAGAAGTGAGGGCAGGAAACATAGAAATGGCAGATATCAGGGAAAATTTGTTAGAATTGCGGGCTTTTGGCGAAGCGGGAGAATATTATCTGATGCGCCACGCAGATACCTGGGTAGGCAGAATCAGAACGGATAGGGAAATGAGCAGTCCGGAAAAGGATGCAGAGGATGTGGAGATATTTGATGAACTGCATAAGGTCTGGGGAACTGTACAGCATACCGAAACGACAGGAGGAAAAGGCAGTTGTCTGACGGAGGACAGGGGTGTAGAAGTGCATCTGCCCTTTGTTGTAGGAAAAGAACAGCTGGTATTCACAAGGATCAGAAGTTATTTTACAGCAAGGGGGGAGCTGCAATTTTTGGACTGGAGGATGTTGGATTTTGAGCTTAAGGAAGTAAGCGGGTGCAGAGATTTTTCCGTGAGAAGGGGGTAGAAGCTGATGGATGAGATAAACCTTGGGGGATTGAAGAACAATTGGAAATTAGGCAGAACGGAAGGCTTCAAGGAAAAAGGGAAAAAGACGAAGACAGATCAGTATACCAGGCAGCAGAACCTGTATAAAGCGGCTAATAATTCAAATACAAGGAAGGATAAGATAAAAAATTTCCGAAAAGATGAAAGTGGGGAAATATATGCTGATTATTTTATCAATCCCTATACTTTTGTGCCGATTGAAAATAAGGAACCGGAGCGTTTAGCTACGGGTAACATAGAAGGTGGATTAAGCGGATATATTGAATGCAGTTTAACAACGGAATCATCGGTATTTATTCCGAATACAAGCAAAAAATTCCATTATTTGGGGAATAATGCAGAACATTATTTTTATGAATTTTTTTCTTATGAAGACTTGGGTGATAAGGATGAGAGTATACCGGAAAAAGAACCGCGTTATCCGCGGATTCCGGGCAGCGAGATTCGCGGTATGGTCAGAAATGTTTATGAGCAACTGAGCAATTCCTGTCTGTCCGTTATTGATGAAAAGAATATTTTGCATAAAAGAACCGTAAGACCGAAGAAGGCGGGGTTGTGGAATCGTACGAATAATGAACTATACGAAGCCAAGAGAGCCATGTTAAGAATTAGAAAAGAGGTGGAGCCGGGACATTTGATAGAGGCAAAGCAATACCGTTGTGGGGATAAGGTGTATATTAAAGTATCGAATCAAACTTACGGGGAATGGAAAGATAAGAGAGGAAAAGGGGAAAAGGATAGAAACAGGAATTTGAAAACACCTTATGTGGAGCATATCCAAAGGCAGCCTGCCGCAGGATATGAGGAAGCATATATTCTCCTTGGAAATCATTTCTCCAGAAAGCATCATGCTTCAGCTATTTATGGGAAGGGAAAATGTGTTAAGACCTTGGATACCGGGGATATCAGCCGTTTTGAAGAGGTTCTGGATTTATATCAGGAAAAAGACGAGAAAGTATATCGAGAGTACAGAAAGGCGTATGAAAACAATCCTCTTATCCCTGTTTTTTATGAGGAGATAGGTAAGGTGATGTATCTTTCTCCCGCTATGATCGGAAAAGAGGTATTTGGCAGTACAGTATCGGATATTTTGCAGGAAAGACATCAAAAGCACCAGCCTTGTGACGGTAGCGTCGGTTGGTGTCCTGCCTGCCGCTTGTTCGGTATGATGGGGAAAACCGGAAAAGGAGCGAAATCTACTGCTTCCCGTCTGCGTTTTACAGATTCGGAGGTCATTCCGGATCCGAAGTTTGATTCTCCTCGGGTATTGGATATTTTGGGGGTTCCCCACTATTCTGCTACGGAGTTTTATATGGAAAGACCCGCAAAAGAGGCAAATATATGGAATTATGATTATTATGTCAATGAAAATAGGGAAGTCAAGCCCTGTAAAGGGAAATTAAGAGGAAGGAAGGTCTATTGGATAGGGAAGGATAGGCTGGGAGATTGTGAAGAGGCTGCCAAGATGAGCGAAAATTATTTTAAAGCAAGCGATGAGGATAAACGGAATCTTATCCAAAACAAGCAGCTGAAGATGCGGGCAGCAGTCCGAGGCTTGAAGCTGGGAAACAGCACGAGTTTCAGGGTATTTTTTGAGTGTATTTCCGAGGAAGAGTTATCCGGTCTTTTGTTCGCTCTGTGTTTTTACCATGATAAAGATGCCTTTCATCGTATCGGAAGGGGAAAGCCCTACGGTATGGGACTCGTACGCATACAGGTCGAAAACATATGCTTAAGAAAATATCGCTATGAGGAGAGCAGCGGCTTGGTCAGCGGTGATTTTGTGCCGGAAGAACTGGAGAAATATACCTTGCCCGACACTTATAAGAAAAATGCTGAACATATTTTGCGGTATGCAAAGAGTTTAAGTCCAAGTGACGGAGCAAAGGTATTTTATCCGTATTGCAGTAAGGAAGACGGAGGAACTGAAGAAAGCAAGGTGTATGACTGGTTTGTGGAAAACCGAGGTAGTATGAATCGCCCTAAAATCCAAAAAGAGCTTCCACCGTTTGAAGGAAAAGATCAAAATTTGCCGGTCTATAAAAAGAAGGGAAGGCAAAAGGACAAAAGGAAAGGGTAAGGAGTCATATGAAAGAAAAGGCGACTTTATTATCTGTGCTGGGGACGGGTAACTATGGAGTATCTGTTTATGAAATGGCAGGGAAAAAAGAGGAAGATATGTATATCCAATCGGCTTTATACCGTATGCTGCGTGAAGAGTATGATTTGGAATTGAAAATTTTTTTGACGAAGAAAGCAGGAGAAACCAATTGGGAAGGAGAGGGTTTGGCGAGCAGGCTGCAAAAATTGCAGCCTGCAGCAAAGGTTGAAACTATTGCGATAAGTGATGGGAAAAATGAAGAGGAGATTTGGGAAAATTTTCAGTATTTTTATCATGCAATCCAAGAGAGGGATAAGGTCTTTGTAGATATTACCCATTCATTTCGTTCTATTCCAATCATATTGCTGTCGGTACTGGAGTTGGCAAAACGGGTTAAAAAAATTGAAGTATTGGATATATTTTATGGTACTTTCGAAAAAGAGAATTATGCGGAAGGGAAGGCGGAACAGGTTATTTCTTTATCCGTATACAACCAAATTGCCGACTGGGAAAATGCAATCAGTCGTTTTCTGGAAACGGGATATGCACAAAATATGGCAGGTATGGCAAAAAAGTTAGCGGGTTCGATAATAAAGAAAACAGACAAAAGGGAAGAGGCACAGCTGTTTGCGCTCATGACAGAGATGAGGAACCTGGCTATGAGAATAGAAGAGTTTTCTGAAAAATTATTTGCGGTAAGGGGCAGAGAAATTTGTGAGAGTGTTTTTGCCATTCGGAAGACTTTGCAAGATTTGGAAAAGATAGATGGAGATAAAGAACAGGTGAGTTTACTTCAGCCTTTTTATATTTGTTTAGAGCCTCTAAAACAACTTTTTGCCCCCTTTAAAGAGGAAAATACAAAGATATTGAATATGTGTGAGATAGTAAAGCTTTGTATTCGATTCAATTTGTTACAGCAGGGGCTGACTTTCTTAGAAGAGAATATTACAAGCTATCTGGTAGAAAATTATACGGGAGAAAGTAATGAAGCGAATATGCGGAAGAAGAGAGAGCATATTGCGGAAGAGTTTTACGAAACAGAGGATATGGAGCTCTTAAAGAGAAGCTTTCCATTGGAAAAGGAAGTTTGTGAAAATATAAGAAAAATAAGAAAAGATATCAAAGGCTTGCGTAATGATATCAATCATGCTGGTTTTAGGGAATCGGCGGCAAAATATAAAAGTCTGTCAGATGGCTTAAGTAATAACTTGTATGCGTTTGTAGCTGTATTGGGAGGAGAGATTTAAGTATGAGGCACATCCTTTTAAGCTCAATTGGTAAGGGACAATATGATCATAAAACAAAAGTGATGCGATACCAAAGAGCAGATTATACAATGGGTTTTTCAAAAGAGTATATCAGTAGCACCCATGTTTATGATGCTTTATTAAATCTGCAGAAAGATAAGCGAATAGATAAAATTATTTTCATGGGAACTGCGGGGAGTAACTGGTATTTGATGTATGAGCATTTGTTTGAAGAGGACAGTATCATTAAGCCGACTTTGCAATATGATGAAACCTACGCTCTTCGCCTGTTGCAATTGGAGGAAGAGAGCAAAAAAAATGCGTATATAGACGTTTCGGCAGTCAAAAAAGATTTACAGCAGTTAAAAGAAACGATGGGAGATTTATGTCTGGATATTGTGGTTTTAAAATATGGTGTAAGTGAGGAGGAAATGTATGATAATTTCCGACTTTTGGCAGAAACCCGGAAGTATATTCAAAAGGGAGATGTTCTTTCTTTTGATATTACGCACTCCTTTCGTTCACTTGCTTTTTATGGCTTACTGGCTATCAATTTTTTGAATATGGCGGCAGGTAATGACAGAAAACTTAATTTGGTATCCTATGGCATGTTTGAATACAAATCTTATCATGAAGAAAAAACACCGATTATCAATCAGGCACCTTTAATAGAACTGCTGGATTGGACAAAGGCGGCGGAAGAATATCAGAGATTTGGTACCACTTATCTTTTATCAGGTCTTTTAGAAGATGGTAGTTTGCAGATAGATATGGGAGTTCAGGAAAGGTTGGCTATAGGACGCTTGGGTGATATGGTTTCCATCAATAATATCGGGGAAATCAAGAATATGGTGAAGAATTGCCAAAAAATTGTGGCGGCAGGAGGTAGTGGAAACGTTGCCGTTGATTATATTTTTGAGGACATTGTAAAACGTTTTGGAAAAGCTGTGGACGATGATGCTAACTTAGTATGTACTTTGGCGAAATGGCATATAGAGAAAAAAAGATATGTTGTTGCCGGTATTATGACTATTGAACATTTTGTCAGGAAATGTGGGGATTTATCCGGACTGCAAGATGAGAGTATTCGGAACAGATTGAAACGGAATTATAAAAAAATTAAAAAGAGTAGATACAGGGAGAGAAAGGATGATAAAATCGAACAATTTTTGCATAAATATGAGGCGATAAGAATATATCGTAATAAATTATGCCATGATGGAAGTTTATCCGCTACAGAGCTTCCCAAGCTGGATAAGAATATCCAAGAAATATTTGACATATATGAAAAACTGGAAAAAGATGCTGTTGCCCGAGAGTACTTTCGGGAATACTTAACAGAACCATAAAGGAGGAAGATGAACCATACGATTCAAATCAGTGATGCTTACGATGATGCCAATGTCTTAACCCATACGGCGCCGCATCATGCCGATGAAATTTTTGCCACGGCGATTTTATCCTTTTTGATGCCGATTCGAGTATTCAGAAGTAGAGATAGGGAAAAAATTGCTGCATTTCAAGGTTTTGTGTATGATGTGGGAGGCGTATATGAGGCTTCTCAAAAGCGCTTTGATCATCACCAGAAGGATTTTGTCAAGTGCCGTGAAAATGGCATAAAATATTCATCTGCCGGATTGGTATGGGAGCATTATGCAGAAGAAATATTGGAGTTGTATAATTGTCCTCCGGAATACAGCATTCTTGTAAAGAAGCGGGTAGATCAAAGTTTGCTGATGGGAGTGGATGCCGCAGACAACGGTCAATCGGAAGGCGGAATGCAGATGAGTGTTTCACTGGCATTAGACCTTTTTAATAAAAACTGGGATGAGGCTGAGGAAAGTGCGACGGAGGGTTTTTTAAAGGCCTGTGCCTATGCGGCGGACCTACTGCACAGACTCATCTTGTCATCCATATCCTTGATGAAGGGAAGAAGCTGCGTAGAGAATGCTATCCGACAAAACAAGGGAAGTGTTTTGATTCTGCCGCAATATATTAACGGTATGACAGAGGCTGTTCTGGACAGTGAGTCAGAGCAAGCGCAGAATATTTTATATATCATTTTTCCGAACCGGAGCGGAAATTGGAATATCAGAGCGGTTCCGCCCTCTAAGCAGGAGCCTATGAAACAGCGTAAACCGCTTCCGGAAGCGTGGAGAGGATTAAGCGGACATAAGCTTGAAGAAATTTGCGGTATAAAGGAGGCGGTATTTTGCCATGCATCAGGATTTTTTGCTGTTGCAGGAAGTGAGGAGGCTGCAGTGCGAATGGCAGAAAAGGCAAGTATACGGTAGAAAAAATATATTTGGGCAAGTGCTCAACAGGGATTTAAGGCTTTAAATATTGACAAAATGGCGCATTGTGCTAGACTATGTAAGTGTATAAAATCTCCATCTTTCAGGCAGATAGATTGTGTTTTGATATTTAAAACCGATATCTGTAAATTCGAGTAAGGAACAAGTTATTAGGAATGATTATCAATGAAAAAATGCCATCTTATCTTTTCCTCCGCAAAGGGCTGAAAAACATTAGTTTTATTAAGGGTTTCCGGGGATAGGGATAGAAAGATGGAGCCTCCGTAAGGGGACTGAAACTAGAAATACCCGCCGCGAAATTTGTTCGGGGCGGGTATGCGATAGAAAGATGGAGCCTCCGTAAGGGGACTGAAACCCGAAGCATTAAAGGAGCCATTATGCCCAAGGTAAGATAGAAAGATGGAGCCTCCGTAAGGGGACTGAAACTCCTTAGGTCTGCATCTATTAGGCAGGCGTCCTTAATTCGGAT
>JBGZHY010000113.1:0-4343 GCA_041848045.1 Lachnospiraceae bacterium | reverse complement strand
CAAACCCTCGTATTCTATGCTGACCTTTTTTGCCTCCAAATCCGCCGTCACATGCTTTACACCGACAAGCTTTGCCAATTCCGTTTCCACTCTTGCCTTGCAATGTCCGCACATCATGCCTTCTACCTGTAATTCCGTTCTCATTCTCTCTTTCCTCTCTTCTTTTTGTATAGGATTTTCCTCCGGACTGCCGATCGGCTTAAATCGCCGCAACCGCAAAGCGTTCAGTACCACAAACACACTGGACAGACTCATGGCTGCCGCCGCAAACATCGGATTTAACTGCAGACCGAAGCGGGGATAAAAAAGCCCTGCCGCCAAAGGAATACACAGCACATTATAAAAGAAAGCCCAAAACAAATTCTGCCGGATGGTGCGTATACTTGCCTTACTCAAATCGATGGCATTTACCACATCCTGTAAGCCGGAGTGCATCAAAACCACATCCGCCGCATCAATGGCAATATCCGTGCCCGCACCGATGGCAATGCCTACATCGGCTCTGGCCAACGCCGGAGAATCGTTGATACCATCTCCCACCATAGCCACCTTGTGCCCTGCTTCCATCAGACTTCTGATTTTTTCTTCCTTTTCTTCCGGCCGCACGCCGGCAATGACCTCCTCTATGCCTGCCTGTGCCGCAATCGCTTTTGCCGTTTTCTCATGATCGCCCGTCAGCATAATCACGGAAAGCCCTCTCTTACGCAGTTGAGAAACGGCAGCAGGGGAATCTCTCTTGATGGTATCCGCCACCGCAATGATGCCCAAAAGGCGCCTTCCCGCCGCAAAGAACATAGCGGTTTTTCCCTGCCTTGCCAGGTTCTCCGCCTGCTGATTTTTGGACGGAAAATCTGTTTCTTCCAGCTCTCCGGCGGCAATCAGTTCTTCCATATTTTTGGCATTGCCCGCATACAACATCTGTTCATGCAGAGAAGCCCGTACTCCTCTGCCGGACAAAGCCTCGAAATTCTGCACGCCGGAAGGTAAAATTCCTTTAATCTTTCCATACTCTACAATGGCTTCCGCCAAAGGATGTTCCGAAACCTGTTCCAAACTGACGGCATAATACAGGAAATCCTCCTCCTTAACGCCGGAGAAACAAAGCACATCCGTTACCTTGGGCCTTCCCTCCGTTACCGTACCGGTCTTATCCAGAACAACCGTATCGATTCCTCCGGTAATCTCCAAAGCCTCGGCAGATTTTATCAAAATACCGCACTGCGCCGCCTTACCCGTTGCCACCATGATGGCCACCGGAGTGGCAAGCCCCAGAGCGCAGGGACAGGAAATCACCAGCACCGCAATCGCATTGGAAAGGGCGAAACCCGGAGTCTGCCCGAAAAGCATCCATAACCCAAAGCTCAACAGTGAAATAAGCATCACAAGGGGCACAAAAATACCGGATACCTTATCGGCCAAAGCGGCAATAGGAGCCTTGGAGGATGCCGCCTCCTCCACAAGAGCGATAATTCTGGCAATACTCGTATCCTCTCCTACGGCAGTTGCCCGAAACAGCAGAACACCGTTTTTATTGATGGTTGCCGCCGTCACCTTATCTCCCGGATTTTTAGGCACCGGCAGGGACTCGCCCGTAATGGCAGATTCGTCTACGGCGGAGCTTCCCTCCGTCACAATACCGTCTGCGGCAATACTCTCCCCCGGTCTTACCAAAAGGATATCTCCCTGCTGAATATCCGCCGCATCCACCTCTTGCTCCACACCGTCCTTTATCACCCTTGCCGTCTTGGGGCTCAAATCAATCAGCTTGCCGATGGCATCCGTGGTTTTCAATTTGGAACGGCTTTCGAAATACTTTCCGAGGGTAATCAGCGTTAAAATCATGGATACGGATTCAAAATATAAATTCATTCCGTAATGCATCAAATGATGCATATTCATATCCCTGGTGGCATAGCCTATGGCATACAGACTTGCCACGCCATGCACAAAAGCCGCCGAAGAGCCCACGGCAATCAAAGAGTCCATATTCGGCGAACGCTGCCACAATGCCCTGAATCCCTTGATATAATAGCTGCGGTTTATGTACATCACCGGCAAAACCAACAAAAACTGTGTCAGGGCGAAGGCAAAGGTATTGGCCTCTCCGGCAAGGAAATCGGGAAGGGGCAGACCCGCCATAGAGCCCATGCTGATATACATCAAAAGTGCCAAAAACACAAAGGAAAGCTGCAGCCTGCGCTTCATATCCGCAATATGCTCCAGGGATTTTTCCTTTGCCTGCCTTGCCGCCTCCTTACGTTTATCCGTCTTTTCTTTTCCCTCTTTGCTTCCTGCCTGCAAAGAATAGGCCGTATATCCGCTGTCTTTTACCGCACGCAGAATATCCTCCGCCGACAGCTTTTTTTCATCATAGCGAAGCTGCATGGATCCGGTCAACAGATTGACACTGCAGCTTTCCATACCGTCTAAAGCCGATACAGCCTTCTCCACCCGCGTGGAACAGGCGGCGCAGGACATTCCCTGCACACTGTATGTTTCCTTGATCATAAAATCACACTCCCTTAATTAAATCGGGGCAAAAAAGCCGGCTTGCTATACCCCTACCCCGTGTAGGTATATAATAAGCCGGCTTTCCGTTTTTGTCAAGTGCTCTACATAAGCGGGGCAAACAGCCGAAGAAAGGCATTCAATAAACTGCGGGGACCCGATTCATTGGCATACTTATCCGTCACATAGCTGCATAAATCGAAACTTTCCACAAAATCCTTTTTCATCTCGAACAGAGCCTTGGAGCAGGTGAAGAGAATTGCATTTTCAAAACTCAAATACAGACTGCGGTAATCAAAATTGATGGTGCCGCAGACCGCCGCCTTGTCATCCACAAGCAGCTGCTTGGCATGGCAAAAGCCCGGCGTATACTCATATATTTTTACCCCTGCCTGAGCAAGCACGCCGTAAAAGGAACGGGTAATGCCGTATACCAGCTTTTTATCCGGTATGCCCGGGGTGATGATGCGTACATCCACTCCCCGCTTTGCCGCCAGAACCAGAGAAGACTTCATTTCATCCGTGATAATCAGGTAAGGCGTCATGATATATATGTAATCCTGAGCCATTTGTATCAAACTCATATATACATTTTCCGCCAGCTGCTCATCATCCAAGGGAGAATCTCCGTAAACCTGGGCAAAGATCTTCTCCTCCGCCTGATAAGTGACAGACGGAAAATAGGCACTGTCATCCAGCAAAGCAAGGTCTATGCCCTTGCTTGCATTCCAGGTTTCCAGAAAAATGGCGGTAAAAGACCTCACCGCCTCACCCCTTACCATCACTCCGCTGTCTTTCCAGTGTCCGTAAGGATTAACCAGGTTGAAATATTCGTCCGCAATATTATAGCCACCCGTAAAAGCATATTCTCCGTCCACAACCGTAATCTTTCTGTGATCTCTCGTATTGAAAAATACATTCAGAATATGACTTACCGGATTAAAAACCTTGCAGGAAGCGCCGATGGCTTCCATTTTTTTGATGAATTTCCGGTTGTCGATGAAACCGGCGCTGCCGATGTCATCGTAGAACAGGCGCACCTCTACCCCTTCCTGTATTTTTTCCTTCAGAATTTCATAAATCTCTGCAAATGCCTGTGCATCCTCTATGGAAAAATATGCCATAAAAATGAAACGCTTGGCTCTGCGCATACATTCCATCTGCTTTTGAATGCCTAAAGCCGCATCCCTGAAATACTCCACGTCCGTGTTTTGGTACAAAGGATAGGAGGAATAGTTCCATACATAGCGGCTGATGTTATAAATCTCTTTATCCGCCTGCATAAGGGCGGCTTCCGCCTCCGTCTTTCTTTCCAGGTAAGAGCCGCTCTTGGCAATCGAAAGCTTAAATCGTTCCCGCATATAGCTTGTGGTTCCGGAGGCATTGACCATAAAATACAGAAAAATGCCCGGTATCGGAAAAACCAAAATCAGAATAATCCAAGGCAGCTTGATGTTCGCCACCTCATCGGAATTGTAAATGCCAATGACCAATATAACAGCCAGAACAGTAGATAAAACAGATACCCAATTATAGTTTTCCCGCAAAACGAACATAACGCCGAAAACCCAGATAATCTGAAAAAACAAACCCACCGCCACAAACAACAGCCTTGCCCTGTTGTTTTTACTGCTTCCCCTTTGTTCCACCGTTCGTGTTATCGTTCTCATAAGCCTCCTCCTTCTCTATTCTTTTCCTACCTGTACATATATCGGCTCATAACCCAAACAAGGCAGGATACGCTCCTGAAAATCCTTGGTCTTAATTCGCAGCGTACTGGTATTGATGCAGGGGTGGCAGCGAATATACTCCTCTTTGACAACATCCTCATCAAT
>JBGZHY010000112.1:0-6079 GCA_041848045.1 Lachnospiraceae bacterium | reverse complement strand
TATTTACTATATCATACATTTTGTTTCCTTACAAGAAACCATAGCCGATTTTACAAGAAGGGAATCATTGGGTAAAATGGGAAGCAATTGTTTCATCAATCAAGAGTAAGGAGGTTAAACAATGAGAAAACCGATTATCGGAATTTCCGGCAGTATTTTGACGGATGCATCCGGAAATTTTGCGGGATACAAAAGAGCGTATGTCAACCACGATTATATCAGCTCCGTGCTGAAAAATGGCGGCATCCCCGTGATTCTGCCCTTTTCGGAGGATATGGAGGCCGTCAGACGGCAGATAGGAGCGGTGGACGGTCTGCTTTTATCGGGCGGACAGGATGTGTATCCGCAGCATTACGGTGAGGAGCCGCGGCAGAAGCTGGGGGAAACCTTTCCGGAAAGAGATATCTTCGACTTTGAGCTGATACGCTGCTGTATGGAGGAAAAGAAACCGATTTTGGGAATATGCAGAGGAATGCAGATCATCAACACCTATTTTAAGGGGACGCTGTACCAGGATTTGTCCTATGTGGAGAAAGAAACCCTCAGGCATAATCAGCAGACTCTTCCGGCGCAGCTTAGCCACTGTGTGGAAATTGAGGAAGACAGCAAGCTTTACGGTATTTTCGGGGAAAGGCAGATGCCGGTCAATTCCTTCCACCATCAGGCGGTACGGCAGACGGGAGAGGGACTGCGCGTTACGGCAAGGGCAAAGGACGGTATTGTGGAGGCCATCGAGCACAAAGACTATCCGTTTTTGCTGGCGGTGCAATGGCATCCGGAGATGCTGCACCAAAGCTGCGAGCCGATGAATAAGCTTTTTGCAGCCCTGATTACGGCTGCGGAAAAATAATATTGACAGGAAAGGGAAATAAATGGCGCAAAGCCATTTACAGGATAAAAAGATGAATAAGAAAATGACCTTTTGGTCTATCGTGTTGCTGACCATCAACTCCGTCATCGGAACCGGCATATTTTTGTCGCCGGGCGGTGTTGCCAAGCAGGCGGGAAGCATGGCACCCTGGATTTATATATGTGCGGCGGCCTTTGCAGCCGTGCTGGCCATCACCTTTGCGGCTGCCAGTAAGTATGTGGTGAAGAACGGTGCGGCATACTCCTATGCCAAAGCGGCTTTCGGCGATAATGTGGGAATGTACGTGGGTATTACCAGATTTGTTTCCGCCAGCATTGCCTGGGGTGTAATGGCAACGGCGGTTGTTAAAAATGCACTCTCCATTTTGGGAATGGACGCCAAGGATAAGATGCTGATTACGGTGGGATTTTTGGTATTGATGGGAATTTTGATTATCATTAACCTGGTAGGAACCGGATTTTTAACCTGGATCAGCAACTTGTCCACCATCGGTAAGGTATCTGCGCTGGTGATTACCATTGTCAGCGGTATTCTGATTATTATGATGACGGGGCAAAACCGCATGTCGGAGGTGGATATGCTGCAGAATGCGGCGGGAGAGAAGCTGGTACCTGCCTTGACGGCAACCACATTTGTGACGGCTTTGATTTCCGCGTTCTATGCCTTTACCGGTTTTGAAAGTGCGGCTTCCGGCTCCGCCGATATGGAGAATCCGGAAAAGAATCTGCCAAGAGCCATACCTTTGGCAATCGGTATTATTGCCTTGATTTATTTCGGCATCGTACTGGTGGCGATGATGATCAACCCTGTGGCGCTGGTGCAGTCCGAAGAGGTGGTGGTTTTGGCCTCTGTATTTGATAATGCTTTGATTAAGAATATTATTGTATTGGGCGCTTTGGTGTCCATGTTCGGTATCAATGTGGCAGCCTCCTTCCATACGCCGAGAGTGTGTGAGGCTATGGCAAATGACGGCATTATGCCTTCCATACTGGGACAGAGAACAAAAAAGGATGTGCCGTTGAATGCATTTATCGTGACGGCGGTATTGGCGATTGTGGTGCCGATGTCCTTCGGTTATGATATGCAGGGCATTATGATCATCAGTTCCATTGCAAGATTTGTACAGTTCATTGTGGTACCTTTGGGGGTAATCTGCTTTTTTATGGGAAAGACCAAGGGCGAGGTTCTGCCGGCAAACAAGAATCTGCTGACGGATGTGGTATTTCCGGCAATTTCCGTGCTTCTGACTTTGCTGTTGCTGTATAAGTTTAACTGGAAGGGGCAGTTCTCCGTGAAGAATGCCGAGGGCGTCAGCGTACTGAACTGGTATGCCATTAGCGCCATGCTGATCGGCTATGTGCTGCTGCCTGCCCTGCTCTTTGTGTACAGCAGAAGGAAAAAGGTATGATGGGGATCAATACAAAGGTGCTGCATGATTATCCCGTAACGGATTGCTACACGGGAGCGGCATCCATACCGAAATATCAGACTTCTACCTTTGACCAGAAGGAGGGATACAGTGACGGGAAGAAATACAATTACAGCCGTTTCGGCAATCCTACGGTAAAAGCGCTGGAAAGTGCAATCGCCAATTTGGAGGCCGCCAAGTATGCGCTGGTATACAGCTCGGGCATGGCCGCCATAAGCTCTGCCCTGATGTTGGCGGACATGGGGGAGCATATCATTTTCCCCCGAGAGGTTTACGGCGGAACCTTTCAGTTTGCCTCGGAGATTCTGCCGAAGTTCGGCATTCGCTCCTCCTTTTTGGATTATGATGATTTGCCTGCTTTGGAAGCGGAGATTACGGAGAAAACCAAGATATTGTATATCGAAACGCCCTCCAATCCTTTGCTGAAGGTAGCGGACATCCGTGCCCTGGTGGGCATAGCCCGCAAACATGGGTTGATTACCGTAGCGGACAATACCTTTATGAGCTTTCTTTACCAGAAGCCCTTGGAGCTGGGCGTGGACATCGTGGTGGAGAGTATTACCAAATTCATCAACGGACACAGTGATGTGGTGGCAGGTGCCATAGCTACAAGCAGTGCGGAATATGCGGAAAAGCTGCGCCTGTTCCAGAAAAATTTCGGTGCGATTTTGGGCGTGGAGGATGCGTGGCTGACGCTGCGGGGGCTGAAGACTATGGGTCTGCGTATGCAAAAGTCTGTGGAAAATGCAAAGCATATTGCGCGGTATCTGCATAAGCATCCGAAAATTAAACAGGTCTATTATCCGGGGCTGGAGGATTTTGCGTATTACAGTCTGCATAAGAGCCAGGCAAGTGAGGGAGGGGCGGTTTTGTCCTTTACCTTCTATCATGAAGAGGATATGCGGGAGTTTTTGGAAAAAATGGAGGTGCCGATTTTTGCGGTCAGCTTAGGCGGCGTGGAGTCGATTGTTTCCCATCCCGCAACAATGTCCCATGCCTGTATGTCCAAGGAGGACAGGCAAAAGCAGGGGATAGACGATGCTTTGCTGCGTTTGTCCTGCGGCATAGAGGATTTGGAAGATTTGCTGGCAGATTTTGAGAATGCCTTGGGGTAAAAATAAGATAGATAAAAAAGGATGAGAGGCCTGTTGCAGACCTTTCATCCTTTTTTCGTCGGGATTATTCCCCCAGATTATATACTTCAAAATCCTTCTTATCCTCGTTGTTTACCAGTGCTTCCAGATAATTGGAAAGGGTGTCCAGGCTGGTGAACATCTTGGTGCCGTACTCGATGGCTGCACGGCGCAGCTTAAAGCCGGATCTTTGGTCGTCATTGGCTTTGGTCGGCGTATTGATGACCATATTAAAGCGGCGGTCGATAATCAAATCCAGAACCTTATCCACATCTGAACGTGAGCTTCCCGATAAATTGTGGACATCTTCGCAGAAAATGCCGTGCTCTGTTAAGAACTCATAGCTTCCCGTAGTGCCCACCAGCTGATAGCCCAGCTGTACCAGCCTTTGCGCCAGAGGAAGGAAGTTTTCTTTGTTGCTGTTGTCGATGCTGACCAGGGTTTTGAGGGCTTTATTGTCCTTATGTCTGCCCTTGGATACCTCCAAGAAGCCCTTGTACAAAGCCTCATCGGCACTTTTGCCTACCCCTAAAACCTCGCCGGTAGAACGCATTTCCGGTCCGAGGGAGGCCTCTACGCCGTCAATTTTTTCGGTAGAGAATACCGGGAATTTAGCGGCAAAATAGTCGAAGTTTCTTTTTAAGCCGCCGCCGTAGCCCAAATCCCGCAGGCTATAGCCCAGGCTGACCTTGGTGGCAATCTGCGCAATCGGCATCTTGCTCACCTTGGATACATAAGGTACGGTACGAGAGGAACGAGGATTGACTTCAATGACATAAACCTCATGCTCATATACAATGAACTGGATGTTGACCATACCCCGCACATCCAGGCCCAGACTGATGCGCTTGGTGATGTCATAAAGCTTGTCCATAACCTCATTTCCGATGTTTTTTGGCGGGCAGATGGTAATGGAATCTCCGGAATGGATGCCGGCACGCTCGATATGCTCCAAAACTCCCGGAATAAAGATGTCTTCTCCGTCGCAGATGGCATCCAGTTCCACCTCAATGCCGTTTATGTATTGGTCAATCAGCACCGGCCTTTTCTTATCTCTGGCAAAAGCGCTGTCCAAGTAAAGCAGCAGTTCTTCTTCGTTATGGCAGATTTCCATGCCCTGTCCGCCAAGAACGTAGGAAGGTCTGACCAGCACCGGATATTGAATCTGCGCGGCTGCCTGCCTGCCCTCTTCCGTGGAAAATACCGCCTTGCCCTGCGGTCTTTTGATGGCAAGGCTTTCCAAAAATTCGTCAAAAAGCTCCCTGTCCTCCGCCCTGTCAATGGAGGAAGCGGAAGTGCCGAGTATCTTTATCCGGCTGTCGGCAAGCTCCTTTGCCAGCTTGATGGCAGTCTGGCCGCCAAACTGTATGATTACGCCCTCCGGCTTTTCCTTTTCGATGACATGGAGCACGTCCTCAAAGGACAGGGGCTCAAAATAGAGTTTGTCGGCGGTAGAAAAGTCCGTGGAAACCGTTTCGGGATTGTTATTGATGATGATGCTCTCAATACCCAGCTCTTTTAAGGTCTGTACGGCGTGAACGGTACAGTAGTCAAACTCTATGCCCTGACCGATGCGGATAGGGCCGGAGCCGATGACAATGACCTTGCGCCTGTCGCTGACCTTTACCTCGTCCTCTCCCACATAGCTGGAGTAATAGTAAGGAGAGTCAGGCTTTTGGCTGCCCTTGCAGGTATCCACCATTCGGTATTTCGGGAAAATGCCGAATGCTTCCCGCTTTTTCTTGATTTCCATCTTGTCAATATCCATCAGAATGGCGATGGCGGTGTCGGAAAAGCCCTTTTCCTTCCACAGCTTCAAATTTTCTTCGTTCAGGTCTTCCGGGCGGCATTGCTTAATGATTTCCTCCTGCTGTACAATCCAGTGGATTTTGTCGATGAAGAAAGCGTCTATGCCGGTGCGTTTGCAGATTTCCGCCTTGTCGCAGCCCCGGCGCAAAAGCTCCGCCAGATCAAATAAACGCTCGTCGTCCGGCGCCTGTATGCGCTCTAAAAGCTCCTCAATGCTGCGCTTGCTGCTGTTTGCATTGATAAGGCTGTGTTTCTTGATTTCCAGGGAGCGTACGCCCTTGAGCAAGGCGGATTCAAAGCTGTCGGAAATGGACATGACCTCGCCGGTTGCCATCATTTTGGTGCCCAGCTTTCTTTTGGCTCTGAAAAACTTGTCAAAGGGCCATTTCGGAATTTTGACCACCACATAATCCACCTTCGGCTCCTGTATGGCGAGGCAGCTTTGGTTCATTTCGTTCACGATTTCATCCAAAGCATATCCCAGCGCCAGCTTAGCGCTTACCTTGGCAATCGGATAGCCCGTTGCTTTGGAGGCAAGGGCGGAGGAGCGGGATACCCGAGGGTTAATTTCGATTAAGGCATATTCGGAGCTTTGCGGATGCAGGGCAAACTGAACATTGCAGCCGCCGATAATGCCGATTTCGTCAATGATTTTTAAGGAGGAGGCCCGCAGCATGGCAAAGTCCTCGCGGGAGAGGGTCTGGGTAGGCGCCACCACAATGGAATCACCGGTATGAATACCCACCGGATCCACATTTTCCATATCACAAATGCAAATACAGTTTCCTTTACAGTCCCGAATAACCTCAAACTCGATTTCTTTCCAGCCGAGTATGG
>JBGZHY010000111.1:0-69030 GCA_041848045.1 Lachnospiraceae bacterium | reverse complement strand
TCTTACCTTAGCCTTTACGATATTTTTATATATTAAGCTTGTAATTGCAGTGAAAAATAACAGGGATGTTCCTAAGTGGATGTATAAAATAGGACATGCATTAAAAGGAAGAGGAGCAGACATCTATAAAGATTTCACAGATAAATCTGTGGTAAATGCCGTCAATTTTTATATAATAGCTGTGATAATCGTCAGTATCGCAGTATACTTTAGGTTTCGCGAAGAGTATTTTACAGATAACAGGATAATATTGTGGATGTATGCAGAATTTTTAATTATGCTTTTCGTAAGACTTGCCATTGATTTCGGAACACTGCTCTTAAGTTTTATACTTCCCGCAATAAGACAATCAAGGCGTAACTGTGATCTTTCAGCCGCTGAAAATGCCGTCACAGGCATGTTGCTAATATCGATATTTGCCTGTGCAATAACACTGACCATAACGGGGCTGCCTGTAAAAGCTCCTGTTGTTCAAGTAGGAGAATATAAGATTGTTGTCGGACATACAACAGCAAATGATTTACTTTCCAAAGGATTTACTTTTTCAGGAAAGACTCCGAACGACATTATTGAGAATAAAAGAAACAGCCATTTTTACTTTGGCGAAACAGTAGAACTTGTCAAAGACGGAAAACCATATGGATATGTGAATTTGACACCGATATATAAAGATCAGGCAAAACTTAAAGACTGTATCATTACATGCTTCAGGATATCGTCAATGAGCGCGATGTTTGATGAGGTCAAAATATGTGATAAAAATATTTCAACCTTAACTCTTGATTATTTTAAAAAAGAGAATATGAAAGATATTTTTTCACTTTCTCCAATCACTTATCAGGAAAGCAAAGGAAATGAATATTTTTCACTCCGAATGCAAATCTATCCGTATATGCTTTGGAAAAGATATACAATAGGAGTTACTTTTTTCAGCTATGAACAATCAAATCAATTTGAAGTATATGCGCAGCATACACTTTGGGAATAGCTTGACAGTTTCTTTTTTTCATTTTTCTGTCCTTTCTTTCCGTTTGGCTAATATTTTACAAGCTATTCACGGGATAAATATTTAAAAATATCCGAAGTTTTATGATATAATACAGATATAAATATTTAAGGAGGTTTAAAATGAGAAAACAGTATACAAGAATCATCTGTTTATTGCTCTGTTGTGTTGGTTTGAGCCTTGTTCTACCCCTTTCTGCACACGCAGGCGAATGGAAGAAAGACCGCACAGGCTGGTGGTATGCGGATAAACCGGGAAGCTATCTTCGCGCCACCTGGAGCTTCATTGACGGCTATTGGTATTATTTTGATGACAATGGATATATGGCGGAATCTAAATGGATTGGGAACTACTATGTCGGCGCAAACGGTGCTATGTATGTCGATACCGTAACGCCGGACGGATACCGCGTCGGTGCGGACGGTGCATGGATTCCCGATAAGTCTGTCCCCGATGAATCCACCCTTCAATCTCTGGATAGAATCGGGATATGGATTCATATGTACTATTCCGATTATGCTTCTTTAGAATACGGCACTTTTACCAGAGAGCAGCTCACAGCGGAGGCAAAGGCTTTCCTGCTTTTTGCTTATCAATATAACATGGAGGATTCCAGAATCAAAAGACCTCATCATGGTTACTACCATTATGCAACAAGGGCTCATCTGGCGAAAATCATGACGGAACTCACCGGATATGCCGATGAAGCGGATATGGATTATTTCTTCCGGCACTTTACCACCGGAAATATCCCTCGCAGCGGAGCCTATCAGGGAATGTACGAAATGCCGGGCACCGGTGATTTCGGTGATGCAGGATCTGTTTATTTGGGAACTTCAAGCCTTGTATCCTGTGACGGCGGCAGGCTGCATCTTTCCGGCGATGTCATGGTCTATTCTCCCGTACTCAATAAATATCTGCCGGAAAGAGAGTACCACCTCTATTTTACCGCTTCGGACAAAGCCATGTATGGCTGGCTCTTTGAAAAATTGATCATCAGCTAAAGATTTTTCCGAACAAGGAGGAAGGCATGACACAGACCGAACAACTGCGCAACTGGATAAAAAGCTGTTCTTATATTGTATTCTTCGGCGGAGCGGGCACTTCCACAGAAAGCGGCATTCCGGACTTTAGAAGTGAAAGCGGCTTATATAGGCAACATTATGCCTATCCGCCGGAAACCATACTCAGTCACAGCTTTTTTCTTCGGCATCCTGCAGAATTTTATCGCTTCTACAAAGATAAGATGATTTATGCCGACGCCAAGCCTAACCCCGCCCATTTTGCCCTTGCCTCTCTGGAGGCAAGGGGGAAGCTGCAAGCCGTCATTACCCAAAACATAGACGGTCTGCATCAGGCGGCAGGAAGCCGGGAGGTGCTGGAGCTTCACGGAAGCATTTTTCGCAATCGCTGCATGGACTGCCAAAGACAATATCCTTTGGAAAGCATACAAAACAGCGAGGGACTTCCCCGTTGTACCTGCAAGGGGATAATCAAACCGGAAGTGGTGCTTTATGAAGAAAGCCTGGACAGCGCCGTCGTCGAAAGGAGTATTGCCCATATTCAACATGCCGATATGCTCATCATCGGCGGTACCTCTTTGTCTGTCTATCCGGCTGCCGCTTTCATCGACTATTTCCGCGGAAATAAGCTGGTGTTGATCAATCGTTCCCGAACGGCAAAGGATGTAAAGGCAGACCTGGTGATAGAAGATTCCCTCTCCAAAGTTCTTTCACAGGCCCTGGACGGATAAAAAATAATAAAAATAATAATTTTTCTTCTTTTATATTGCGCAAAATTAAATGTTGTGCTATACTTCAATCAATTCATAGTAAAACAATATGAAATATTTCTTTAGAAATTTCACCATATAAAAGGAGGAAACCCCATGTACGAACAAATTACATTACCTTATGCTTATGACGCTTTGGAGCCGCATATTGACGCTTTAACCATGGAAACACATTATTCCAAGCACCATGCCGCTTATACCAAAAACTTAAATGACAGGGCTGCCGCTTCCGGCTTTGAGGGCAAGCCGATTGAAATCATTCTGGCGCATTGGAAGAAGAAGGCACCGGAGAAGAGCGACGCTATGGCAGTCAGAAACAACGGCGGCGGTTACTACAACCACAATCTTTACTTCGGGCACCTTTCACCGAATGGCGGCGGTCTGCCAAGCGGTGTATTGGCGGATAAAATCAATGCCGCTTTCGGAAGCTTCGAAGCCTTTAAGGAAAAGATTTCCGCAGCTGCCGCAGGGCAGTTCGGCTCCGGCTGGGCATTCTTAAATACAGATAGAGAAGGCAACTTAAGTATCTCCGCCTCTCCTAACCAGGATAATCCTATCTTGGAAACAGAAGGTGCACTGACACCTATTCTGGGCATTGATGTTTGGGAGCACGCTTACTACTTAAAGTACAAGAACTTAAGAGCAAGCTATATCGAAGCATTCTTCCATGTGGTAGACTGGGCAAAGGTTGCCGAAAATTACGACAACGCCCTGCACAACAACGTTTTATACAAATAATACCTTTTTTTGAAATCCTTAGAATATACCGGAGGGTATCCGCAGCCAAGCGAATACCCTCTTTTTTATACGCCTTTATCGAAGCCTTAGCTGCAGCAGCGCGCCCTTGATCAGCTGCTTCATATAATCCAGGGGATACGATTGCTTGATGATATGGTTAAAAGCTGCCCCCTCCTCCAGCTGTGCAAAGAAAAACTCCCTTTGCTTCGGCTTGCCGGACGGCCTGCACAGCTGTCCGTTATGGGCGAGGGCAGTTTTTTCTTCCACTTCTTTGTATGTTAAGCAGGCTGCCGCCAGCAAATCCTCACCCTTCTTTGTCTGGCACAGCAGCAGGGAAATCCCCTTTCTCCGCTCCCGGACAGAAAGGCGGCTCCCCCATGCATCACCCAAGCTGATGTCCGATACCCGCTCCCTGCGCGCATACGGGCAGTAATAGCAATTTTCCGTATAAAAAAGCCCTTTTAAAAAACCGAGGGTATAGGCGTCCAATGTCCCTTTTACCCCCACGGGGCTTTCGTTTGCTTCCAGGCGGAACTTCGTTTTTGCCCGAAATCGAATACTCTGCAGTCCTTTCGGAAGGATGTCATACTGTGCCAAAAAATCCCGCAGTATCTGCGGAGAGGGCGTTCCGTGACAAATCAAATCAAGGGTATACAAATTTTCCTGCAGCTTTGTCCCCACAAAATTTTGCAGGGCGGCGGACTGACAGGGCAAGCCCGTAAATAAAAGCTTTTGTCCCTTCTCCAGCATTTCTTTTATCCGTCCGTATATATGTGCAGGATTGCTTTTCACATATTTGGAGCCCACAAAATGCTCCAGCTCTTCTTCTCCTTCGGCAAAAGCAAACACAAATTCTCCTTCGGCAAAAGTACAGCTGCACACCTCTCCGCCTGCCCGGATAAATGCCTGCTGTATCGCCCGGGCAGCTCCCCCCGAGGAGGAAGCCCTCCGAATATCTTCATCTTTTGCCCAGCCCTGCTTCCATATATAAGGCTCCCGCAATTCGGGCGGACGGTTCACCTGACATACCCTGTGGCAAGCGCCGCAGTTTTTGCACCTTTCGGCGTCGATGAAGGCATTGTATGCCCTTTTATCATCCCGAATACAAATGGCTCCGGCGGCACAAAGCTCCTGACAGGCCATGCAGCCGACACATTGATTGTGTTTACAGACTGTCCGCATTCGCTTCCCTCTCCTTTGCAAAAGCTTCGATATCACTGAGCACTTCCTGCAAAAATGCCGCCGCCTTTTCCCTTTCCTTTGCCAAACACTCTTCTACCACGGCAAAATCCACCGGACGCCGCAAAACCCCGAAGTCCTCATAATCCTTTATCCGGCGCTGCTGCGTGCCCGTCATACATAAAAGGCTTTCCAGCCTTCCCGCAAACGCCTTCGGATACACGCAAATCGGCTCCGTCCCCAGATTCAAGGCAAAGGCCGTGGCGTGAAAAGAATCCGTTAATACATACCGTGCCTCGTCGATCAAAGAAACAAAATCCCACACCTCCGGAATCAAAATGCTTTTGCCCGGTCGAAGCAGCTGGTCATAGCGTGTACATAAGCGATATAGAGGAAGCCCCGTATGCTTTGCCAGCTTCACGGCATAAAGGTCAAACTCCCGACTCCGGTTTAAATTATACACAAGAATATAGTCTTTCCTGTTTTTCCCCTTTCGGGTATGCTCTCTCCATTCCTCCGGAGAAAGACACAGGGTAGGGTCGAGAATATGCCTTGCCCCTGCAATACCGTACTGCTGCCGTAAAATATCCCCGGCGCTGCTCTCCCGCACCGAAAGCTTACGGTACTGTTCCAAATACCCTCTCGTCAGAGCGACCTCCTCCTTGTCGATACGGCTTTGTCCGAAGCTTGCCGCAAAAGCAAACTTATAAGCTCCCTTCGGTATAAAATCCAGGTACAGACAGGGAAGAATACCTCTGTTCCAAACGCTGTTCCATACCTGGTCACTCCCCGTACAATAAGCGTCCGCCGTCAAGGGATAGTCGTGAAAATCCTCTTGCCCGGTATAGGTTTTTTGCGTCAAATGCAAATGCTTTTTCATGAATCCGCCGAAGACCCTTTCCCAGCGCCAAATCGTCGGCAGCATCGCCAGGGCTTTGCAGGGATTTCCCCGACTCCATTCCCGCAGCAGATTTTGCCTATGCACGTCCTCCCGCACATAATGAATCAGTCGGGTATCACAGCCCTGCCTGCGAAAAAATTCTTCGGTAGCAAAGGCCTGTAAAACAGAGCCGTAATTTTGCACGGCGTGCAGGGTTATCACATCTATTCTCATTCTCTTCTTATACAGCGTAAATACAAATCGCCGAAATACTGACGCAGCCTGTCATAGCAGGCATGATAAGGAGCCAGCTTAAGCCAGTCCCGCAGACTGCCTGTTTCGTAAAAACGAAGACGGTACAAAAGCCACATCCGTACCCTCTGCAAAAGCGCCGTATATTCTTTCCTCCTCTCCCCTTTTTGTTCCTCGGCAAAGCAAAGCAGCCGGGACTGCATACGCAGTGCATAATACAGCCAGGCCTTCTTTTTGTCCGCCCTTTTCAGCGCAAGACTTTCCAAAGCATATGCACTGTCCGGATGCTTTCTCCATAAAACCAAGCGTCTTTTATACAGATACAAAGACTCCGAAAACATCGCCAGTCGCCAGAAAAAGGCATCGTGGGGGAAATCCGCTTCCCAATACGCTTTTCCCTGCTGTACCAGACTTTTTCGGATACAATAGGTACAGCCCGGAAAAGCCGTTTCAAAGATATTCTGCCGAGCTTTCAGCAAAATCAGCTCCCCGTCTTCCCTTCTCGTATCTTTACAGGACTTCCCCGCTGTACAAAACCTTTTGTACAAGGAACACAACAGCTGTATCCGGGGATTTTTTTGCATCATCTCTTCCATGGACTGCAGCTTCTCCGAAAACCAGATATCGTCCTGGTCACAGGGAAAAATCAAGTCCCCTTTTGCCCCTTCTATCGCCTCCATAAAGCTTTTTTTCCAGCCCTGATTTTCCTTGTGCACATGCAGGCACCAGTTTTTCAGCTGATGTTCTTTGATAAACGCTTTTATCCGCTCTACCGTCCCGTCCGTCGAACAGTCGTCCACAATATACACCTCGTCCGCCTGCCTGACCTGGGTGCGAATGGATTCCAGCTGCTGCAGAATATATTTTTCTCCGTTATAGCTTGCCATGACCACAGACAAGTTCATCTTGCTCCTCTCCTTTCATTCCATACCTTTGCTTCCACAAAACATATAATTCCCTGCCCAGGAAAATGCTGCCGAAAACCGCCGTGCACAGCATATACAGCACCAAACCCCACAGCGCCGAAGTACAGTGCCCCAGAAGCAAAAAAACCGCCGTCTGCACCGTAAGATAAGGCAGCGCTCCTATATTTTCCCGCAAATAGGTAAAATCTCTTCCCGACCAGACAAACCATACAAAGGCAGAGAGCAAAGTCCCCAGGGCAAAGGCCTCCTTACTGCGCAGCAGGGCGTATAAAAAGCCGTTTAACAAAAACCCAAGCAGCAAAATCCCCGCCAGCTTTCCGAAATAATGCTTCTGCCTGCGTTCCACCTTATACAGATTGACATAAATGCTTTTGATTACCGTATAAAACGTTTGTGCCGCAAAAAGCAGAAATAAAACCGACATCCCTCCGACATAGGCAGGCAAAAAGCTTTCCACCAAAGCTTTTACGATAAAGGCGGCAGCCGGCAGCAGGGAAGCAAAAAGCAGGGTGCATACAAAAATCCCCCGATGCTTCCGCTTATCCCTCTCCCTGCAAAAATAGTTGTACAGGGTAATCGTCAAGGGCGTAAGCGCCAGATGTAAAAAGCTTTCCACGCTGACGGCAAAAGAATAGCGGGCAAAGGCCGCTTGATCCATCAGCAGCTTCACGAACCACCGATCCATACCGCTCAAAAAAATAGAGGACAAATTCCCCACGGTCAGCAAAAATCCTGCCCGAATATGCCTGCAGCAGCTTTCCGGTGAAAAGGCAAAAAAAAGCTTTGTCCCCTCCGCTCCGTACCTTCTGCGAAAAGAAAGCTCCAACACCAGCCATAAGGCAAAGAACAACAGCAGCTGCGCCGAAATATACCATACGGCAGAATCGGATTTCAGGACAAACAGCAAAAACAAATGGATGAGAAAAGTCGAAATGCTGCTGATGTTCATCGCTCCGGCGTAGCGTTTAAAATTCCCTGTCGCCTGGTATAAAAACTTGAAATAATTTCCCATATTTTGCGGAAAAATGGAAAGCACAAAAAAAAGCAATATTGTGTTTTTCCCCAAAATCGCTCCGCACAATAAAATCAGGCTCAACAGAAACTGGAAGCTGCGCATACTGGACAGGTCCGTCCAAAACGCCCCGTCCTGCCTCCCTGCCAAATCTTTTCCCCCATACTGCAGATAAATGCCGTCCACAAATCCGAAATGAAAAATCCCCGCATAGGCGGCATACAGCTGAAACTCCTTAATGGCGGCATAACTCTCCACAGGCAGGTATTTGGGGAGCAAAAAATTACTCGCCAGGGCAAGGAGCATGTGGAGCGCATTGGCGGCAAAAACAAGCAGCAAACCCTTTTGCAGCTTCCTATCCATACAGGCCTCCTTTCTTTCGGCTGTTTTCCCCGATGACCCAACAAAGACACAGATATAGCAGGATAAGCTCCAGCACATAGCCTATGCTTACCTTATTGATATAAAAAGCGTCCTCCATGGCCTGCAAAGGAAGCACATACAGCAGACCGGCATATACTATCCGCCCGTATATCTCCCCCGGGGAATCTCCCCTGCAGTATTTCAACCTGATATACAACATATTCATCAAAAAAGACAATATTGCCGGAAACATCAGCAGACCGCACCAGGAAGCGTCATGATAATAACGCCGGAAAGCCGTATATACATTCCCCAGATACACCCCTGTAGGAGTATAGCGAAATTCCAGAGCCTTACGCACATCGGTATGCAAAATCCCCAGCTTATTTAAGCCCGTAAACAATCCCGCAAGACTTTCCCCGAAAGGCACCGTCGTTCCGCCTCCCTCCCGCACATAAAGATCCAAAAGCTGTACGGAACCGCCGATATAGCGTGCCACATAGTCGGCAAAATCCAAGGCAGAAACCCTGCCGACCCAATCCTTCACATAATAAAAGCCTGCCATACCGCACACAAACAACAGCAAAAGCAGGCAGACAAAGCCTGCACCGGGAGCTTGCTGCCAGCCCTTTTTCCTGTGCCAGAGCAGGGAATACATTCCCACAAGCGCAAACAACAGGGCAATGATATCAATACGGTTGCCCTTCAGCAGAGCCAGCGCAAAAAATAGCAGAACAGGCGGCAGGCAAAGCAGGCTCCCGCTCATTTTGCCTTTGGCACTGTTCGCAAAATGCCGCTGTATAAAAATATAGGCGTAAATATACCCGAAAGCATAAACGCACTTGCTCATTTGGTTCACCACAGGATGCACGGCGGCAATACCGTAAGCAGCCACATGCTTATATGCCGCCATTATCCCCTGCGCTCGCAGGTAGGGATGGGCATATTCCCCCAGTCTGAGCACCTCCCTGTAATACAGCGCCAGGGTCAGAATGCCGAATATCGTTACCAAAAGCGTCCTGAGCAAAGTCGGCTCTATGGGACTGTCCTCCCCGTTGCCGGGAAGCGGCTGGTCCCTATCCAAAGATTTGGTATACAAACCGGTCAGCACAAAGCACACAATACCGGTCAACATTATGCATATCGTGGTGAGGGACAGGCAAATGCCCCATTTCTCCACATGCAGCAGGGCGGTACCGACAGCCAGCCAAAATCCTGCCGTAAACAAAAACTCCGGCGCCAGCACATCCCTGCGGCACACAGCATAAAGCCCTATAAGCGTGCCGGATAAGCACAGCCATAAAAATAAAAGTTCAAGCATTTCCTCTCAACCCCGCACATACGCAAGACTTTCTCATCCCCTCCACTGCGTATGCCTATATACAAAATTCATCCACGCATAACCGCCGAAAGATACCACCGCCGCCAAACGAGCCTTAGGCCTGGCTTCTTTATCTCCAAGTATCCCCTTGCGGTACCGCAAAAGCTCCCACCAAAGCATCTTCCTGCACGCCTTGTATTCCTTCTCTTTTATCTGGAACAAAATATTGCACAGCATACTGAAGTAGCGACACCTTGCCGCCTTTTGCAGCTGCGGGAAATCTCTGCTCACCAAAAGCTGCAGCTCCTCCAGATGCAATATGCCGTCCAGCTTCTGCATATAGAAGCGGCGGTTCTGAATACTGTCCCTGCGCTGAAAATAGTAATAATCCGTATTTTTAATCAGCGCGACCTTAGGAGAAGCTTTCAGCGCCCGGTAGGTAACCGGTATATCCTCATACAGCTTTCCCACAGGATAACGGAGCCCTTCAAATATCCGGCGCTTATACAGCTTTCCCCAGGCGCAAATCTCCACTCCGTCCTGGTAAAGCATCTTCTTTAAACATTCCTCCGCAGAAAGACAGCGATAGCCGGATAATACCGACAGCGCCTTTGTCCGAACCGGCTTTCCCTCCAATACGTTTTCAAAACAGCTGATGGCCAAATCTGCATTTTCTCTGGACAGCGCGCTATATAAATTTGCCGCATAGTAAGGTGACACCCAGTCGTCGCTGTCCACAAAAAGAATATATTCTCCTCTTGCCATGGCAAGTCCCGCATTTCTCGCTTCGGAAAGCCCTCCGTTTTGCTTGTGCAAAACCCGCACCCGGGCATCCTTTCGTCCATACATATCGCAGATTTTTCCGCTCATATCCTTAGAACCGTCATCCACCAATATGATTTCAATATTGCCGTAGCTTTGGCACAGCAGGCTTTCCACGCAGCGGTACAAATACTTCTCCACCTGGTATACAGGTACAATTACACTAATCAAAGGCCGCATCTCTACACTCCAAAAACAAAGCCGCATGCTCCCTGGCCATCCTTCTGGCATCAAATTTACGGTGTACATCCTCCCATGCCGCCTCGGCCAAACGTTTTCCCAGAGCGGCGTTTTTCGCCAGATGCAAAACCGCCGCATATACGGCCTTTACATTATCCGCTTCCACCAGCAAGCCGTTTTCCGCGTCCCGAATCAGCTCCGGAATCGCATCCGTACGACTTGCCACAATCGGTTTCCTTGCCAGCATATATTCCGCCAGCGCCAGACCGAAGCCCTCCCAGCGGGATAAGAGCAGGGCAATGTCAAAAAGCTCCACATAAGACATGGGCTCCGCCACCCAGCCTGTGATGCATAAGCAATCCTCAATCCCCTGTTTTTTGGCATAAGCGCTGATTTCTTCCTCCATCTCGCCGGCGCCTACCATCACAAAGTATGCCTGCGGCAAAGCCTGCTTAATCCACCTTGCCGCCTTGATAAAAACATCCGGCGCCTTTTGCGGGCTGATGCGCCCCAACATTCCGATGACCAGCGCATCCTCCGGTATCCCCAGCGTTTCCCTGCTTAGCGGCGGATGGTCCTGCCTGTCATAAGCAGCCACATCCACACCGTTCAGAATTCGCCGCAGCTTGCGGGCTTTGCATATCCGAGCCTCCAGAGCCAGGCGACGCTCCGTTTCCGAAATACACACAATTTTTTGGCAAAACAAGGCTGCCAGCCTTTCAATCAGGCAGTATAACAGCTTCTTTCCTTTTTTACAGCGCATATGAAATGCCCAGCCATGGGGATTATAAATGCACATCCCCGGCAGACCGATATGGGCAAGGCGTGCCAGCGCCCCCGCCTTGCTGGAATGGGCATAGACAATATCCGGCTGATACTTGCGAATCAGTCTGCGAACGGCAAATACCGCCGAACAATCCGCCGGGCCGATTTCTCTTTGCAGAGGAAGCTGTTCAAAGGCAAGCAGCAAGCCTGCATAATCCTCTTTCCGATAATCCTCGGAGCAAAGCAGAATATGCTCAAATGCACTGCGGTTTACATACTTTAACAGCAGGCGAATATAGCGGTCTACCCCGCCGGCAGCCTGGGCAACATGCAAAATGCGTATCTTTTTCTCTCTTCCCCCCGTCATCTCTTACATCGCCCCCTGTCTGCGCAGAACCACCGCAAGGGTCTTAAACAGTATTTTAACGTCCAGCCCCAGGTTCCATTCGCTGATGTATCGTGTATCCATCTTCACGATTTCCTCAAAATCCGTAATCTCGCTTCTGCCGCTGACCTGCCACATCCCCGTTATTCCCGGCTTTGCCGCAAGTCTTGCGCAGTGATGATGCCGGTAGCGCAAAAATTCGTCCACGGTAGGCGGTCTGGTTCCGACAATAGACATATCACCCTTCAATACATTGAAAAACTGCGGAAACTCATCCAAGCTGCTTGCCCGCAGGAAATGTCCGATTCCCGTTCTCCTTCTTCCGTCCGCCGATATACGGTTTCCGATTACCCTCGGGTCAAAATCCAGCTTAAACATCAAACCGTCCTTCACCCTGTTTTGCTCCTCCAAGTCCTTTTTGCGGATTTCCGCATCCGGATGCATTGTCCGGAATTTATACATTTTAAATTGTTTGCCGTTTTTGCCCACACGAGTCTGGGCAAAGAAAATCGGCCCCGGGGACTGCAGGTAAATAAGCGGCGCCACAAACAAAAAAATTATGCCCGTCATCATACAGCCTATACATCCCCCCGCAATATCCATCAGCCGCTTCATAAACGCCTGCCGCAGAGTAATGCACTTCATTCCCGTTGTCAGCACCGTATAGCTGCCGATGCGCTCCACAATCTGCTTCTTGCCGGCAACATCCGAAAGCTTTTCCAGATTCAAATGTATGGCAACCCCCGTTTCCAGCAGCTGCTCCAGCAAATCCTGGGGATATGCCAGCCCCCCAAAGGTATGAATGAATACCTCGTCCACCCATTCTCTGCATATATATTCCGCCGCTTCCTCCGCTTTTCCCACCACCGGAATCCCCGCAATACAGCTTCCCTGCGCATCCTTGTCCGTCAGCAGCAGACCGCTGATTTGATATTTGTCCCTTTGGTTTCGCTGAATATCGGCAACCACAAGAGGCGCTGCTTTGGCTTCACACAGCAGCAAAAGAGAACGCCGCTCCCCCTGCAAAAGCTTTGCCCGCAAAACCTTTTTCCAGAAGATTCGCAAAGCCCAGGTGAAAATGCCGTACAACATAACGCTCACATACAAAACTGCTCTGGAATACTGCAGACCCGCCTGCAGGCTGAATAAGTATAAAAGGGTAAAAAAACCGACCAGCACCGCGTGTCTTGCGCTTGCCCGCAGTTCCGCATAAACATCTCTTTTCAAAACATTCTTGAAGCTTTCAAAAAAGAAAATCACCACAAAATTTAATAAAACCATAAAAATGGAAACATTTCGATACAAGGGGCTCCGGTATAAATACCCGTTTCCGTGCCGCAGCAGATAGGCCAGCATAAGTGCCCCCTGCAGACAGACGATATCCAGCAAAATAAAATCAAAATGTTTAAACCAATCCTTAAAATCCGTACTGTACATATCCCCCACCTTCCCTCATTTCCAAGGAACTCTGTTCAAACTCTTCTCGCCGTTAAAACACTCAGCGCCGTCCCGCAAAACAAGGCAAATACCGTAGATACACAAAGGATCTTCGGAACATGCGGTGCGGAAGGAGCAGTCGGCAGATTAGCGCTCTCAATCAGCTTAGGCGCCTGCATATCCATAACCTGACTAATGTAAGTCATGGACAAAGCCGCCAGCTCATCCGCCATTTTTTTTGCCATCTCCGGCTGCGCGTCGGAAACGGACAATTCCAATATCCTGGTTCCTTTCGGATTTCTGACTTCCACTTTTCTTTTGATTTGTTCATAATCCGTCTGCAGATCTAATGCTTGTATCAAACTCTGCAAGACGAAACGTCCGGATATCAGTACCTTATAATCCTCCGTCAACTGCGTTCCCATTTCCAAATCCGGAAGGCGCACAACCTCTCCTTCCTTCGGCACAACATACAAAAGTGCCGTGGAGGTATATTGCGGAACGACAAGAAAGCGGCTGTATAACAAGCTTCCCACAAAGCCCAATACGCCCGCCAGCAATATCCATCCTATTCTCTTTTTTACAGACATCAAAACAAATGACAAGCCCTTTTCTTCCGCTTGCCCGGTACGCTCTCCCATACTCTAAAACCCCCATTTCATTTATACAGTTCTGCGTTCGTGCACCACTATACTATACCCCTCTCCTATCCACAAGTACCCCAAGCACATATTAAAATAATCTCAAGTAAATTTTAAACTTTTCCGGAATACAAAACAGGAGCCCCGGCAGACGGGTTTTCCCGCCTGTCGGACTCCTGCCATTTTATAAAAAATATCACAAAACCTAAATCTTTGGAAAGCCGCTTACTGTAATTCTTCCTTTACCCAAGCACCGCTTTCATTGACATAATAGCCGTCCGGCGTCAATTCATTCTGATACATGGAGCCAAGCGGTCTAATCGTCGCGTTTCCGATATATTCCCACTTCTGCGTTGTTTCGTTGAATCTCCATGTAGGCTCCACATGATTGTCAGGATTTAAGAAGTACCAAACATCGGCAATCTTATTCCAGCCCGTATGCATTGCACCGTTTGTCGTAGACAGATAGTACCATCTGCCGTCCTTGCTGTCCTTATGCCAGCCTCTGATTAACATACCGAAGAAACCGTCATGATCTTCTGACAAATAATACCACTTGCCTGCTTCATCCTTGAACCAGCCGGAATCCATTACGCCGTCTGCACCGAAGTGATAGGTTTCAATCTTCTTTACACCGTTATAGGTGTACGCCAAATTTGCCCATCCCGTAACAGACTGTGTATTGTTGGTTTCAAACTTCCAGATATGCTTATTCTCATCCAGCAATCTCCAGTTTCCGTCTGTTCCCACCTGATAAGTGGTATAGGTACTGATACCGTTATTCTGCGGCAGGTTTCCTGTATTGCTGCGGGTTGTACCGCCGCCACCGCCGCTACTTCCGCCGCTTCCGCCGGAATTGGAGCCTGTCAGCCTGTTGAGTGCTGTCGTCAAATCTGCCAGAGCCTGCAAAAGCTCTGCCCTGCTTGCTTTTCTCGGACTGGTCTTATTCAATTGCGCCTCTGCAGCAGCAATCTCCGTTTGCAGTACTCCGTTCGCATCCAAAAGCTTTACTCTGTTGATCAGACTGCTCAAATTATCCGCCGCCTGATTTCTGGCATCTCTGTCATTTTCATAGAAGGCATATAAAAGCTCATCGGAACGAATCATCAGGTTCTCATCATAAGGAACAAAGGTATCTTTATCGGAGCTGAGTCCTACATAAGTCCATGTCACGCCGTTTCTGTCGACTTCGGCGATACTCATTACGCGATCTTCATAGATATGTTTATAATCACTTAAGCTCTTATTCTCCTCTGCCTTGAACGCAGCAATACTTGTGTTGTCCTTTGCATTTCGAATCCTGATGCTGTAGGACGCCGGCTCCTTATAGCCGAAGAGATACTTCACACCGTTTACAAACTTATGGGAATAAGTACCCGCATAATTTGCATTATTCACCACGGTCTGATAATCTCCTGCGGTTTCTGACGGAGCACCGCCCGATACCATGTCATGCATCACATAAGTTCTCAAATCATGAGATAAAAGTCCGGTGGATACAAAGACCTCTATATCCTCCACATCCGGATCTGTATAATCCTCCCATACGCCAGCTGCATTTTTCTTTTCCACCTTTACGGTGATTTCAAACATAGCGGTGTAATTTCCGTCCACTACTGCCTGCACAGCTCTTGCATCACTTGGAGAAGCCGGCTGTCTGTTTACCCTTACCCGGAACACTCCCGTCGCCGTATTACCGATATTCGGGTTAATGACACCCAAAGGCCCCAGTGCTCCGACTGCATCGGAAGCAGATGCAGGCTCCCAGCTTACATTCGCATTGGAAGAGCTGTACTCCGCCTGCAGAACCAAAAGTCCTGCCGGCATTCTAAATTCAATAACGGTGTTTCCGTCATCCGTCGTAGAACCCAAAGTTCCCAGTACCGCTTTCCAGCCGCTCGGACCTACGAACACATCGCCGTTGCTGTTGATGGCTTTTGCCTTCAGTCTGATTACGGTTCCTGTCGGAACATTGCTGAGGCTCAAGTTTGCCGGTGATAACACTTCGATATCTGCCGGATTGATAAAACGCAACTCATTATTGGCTGCTCTTGGCAGGGTTCTGAACTCCATACCCGGTAAGCGGGAGCTTTCCGGATCCGTGCTGCCTGCCGGTCTTACCACCAGCTTATAATTCGTATCCGGATCTAAGCCCGGTACCGTCAACTCGTTGCCTGTCGGCGTTGTCCATGTCGTAAATACCGTTCCGTCCGGTGCAATTACTGCATATTCCATACCCGGAGTTACCGGTCTGAAAACCGCCTGTGTTTTGCTGTTGTCAGCCGGATCAAGGCTTATCTGCGGATCTACCGCTACCGGCGTCCTTACCCTTGTCGCCACGGATACGTCCGCTGACGGTATATTGGTAATCGGATCTCCTACATTGATGTTAGCTGTCGGTGATACCTCATAGATCTGATATTCCGTATCCGGCAGAATCTCTGTGCCGCTGATAATGCCGCCTGCCGTCGCCAAATCCGTATTTCTGATCTTCTTGATGACATTACCGCTTGCGTCGGTAACCACATACCATACCGCAGGATCAGGATTCAAGCCTGTTGTCGGTACCACAAGCTGCGCCGCACCGTCCGTCGTACTGATATTGCCGCTTGCATTTACCTGATTCAACACCGTCGGCTGATTGGATACAGCCTTTGCCGTAAAGACGGAACCTGCCGGATAGCTGACAATGTCGGTCAGACCGTCCAGCTGATTATCATTGGCATCATACCATCTGATTTCATAACCCGTATCTGCAAATGCCTCCGGTACCAAACCGGTAAATTCCGGTTGCGGAGCAGGATTGGTCGGATCCAGATCCGGCCACATAATCGTTCTCGGATTGCCGCTTGCATCCATCGGATACAGGCTTACGGTCTTCGGATAATTCGCCATAGAGCCGTTGCTGCCGCCGTCATAAGTAAAGACATAATCCTTCCAGTTTGCATTCTTCTTTACCTTTGCCGTCAGCTTATAGGTATTATTGGTCGCTGCCAACTCGTAAGAACCGCCGATCAGGTTTTTGTTCTCATCAACAACCTTGGTGCTTCCCACATAGTAGCCCTCTATCTCGTAGCCTGTATCCGGCACGATATTCGGGAAGGTATTTACTACCGCCTGCGTCAGCGGAATATTGCCTGCCGCATTTTTCTCCAGCTCAATCGGCTCTGCGGAAGGGTCATACTCATCTGCCGAATTTGCCGCACTCTTCAGGGTCAAATTACCGTCATTGTCAAAGAGCACCTGTCCCCAGTTCGCCGGATTCTTTGCATATACTACCTTAATCTCATAGCTGGTTTCATTCATACCGATGCTCAAGCTGTTGCCTGAAACGGAAACCGCACCTGCATCCAGGGCATTGACGGTGATGGAATATCCCGGTGTCGCCTGATATCCCTTGGCAGTCAAATCCGGAAGCGGAGCCGTTGTGGATGTATTCGGATTCAATTCGTATACAATCGCATTGTCCGGGGTTACGGTCATGTTTGTAATACCTGCCGCATCCAATACATCCTGGGTCAATCTCTTGCCGTCCTCATCCTCATAGCGAATGGTAATGTTCAGCTTATAATTCGGATTAGGCTTATATACATACTTCACCGCCATCGGCTGGTTCGGCATACTGCCTGTCAAGGCATAGGTACTCGCATTTAAGCTTCCGGTAAAGGCAGCGATATGATCCGTCTGGTTTGCCGTGGTTCCGGCGGTAATTGCCGGCGCTTTCTCGTTGCCGGCGCCGTCTGCCGTCACCAGAATATACCTTGGCTGCTGACCGCTTGGAGCCGTAATCAATGAGGCCAGAGGCTCTACTCCCGTGATGGTCTGTTCTGCATTAAAGCTTTCTCTCTTCGTGGTTACATTGGCAATACTGCCTGCCGCATCCAAAATAACATGCTCTGCATCCACGCTGAATTTCTTTGCCGTGTCTACGGCATAGCGATAAGTAATCTCCAGGTCCTTATTGAAGGCCTGTCCGAAGAAATACTGGTCCGCCGTTTTCGTCCAGCCGTACACCGTATTGTAGTGCTTGTTTACCGGAGTACTCGTATTCGGCTCATAGATCTTAATATCCGCATCATCCAGTGTTGCCTTATATCCCGGCACGTTCAAAATCGGAGCCTGATAGGTTACCATTACCTTACGTGTAACCGCTACGGTATCCGAGTTACCGTTGAGCGGCGGCTGTGCTCCCGTTGCCGCCTCATACTTGGTCGTTATTTTATAAGTAGTACCGTCGCTCTTATACTTCGCCTTATAGGTAATGTCCCTGTACGGAAAGTCCTTGGCAATTTTATTGACTTTGTTTTCCGTTACGCCCGTAGACTCCACCCAGGAAACCAGGGTATAACCCGGGAAATTGAAAGGATCTCCATTCCAGGTTACCGTAGGCTTATCTCCCGCCGTTGCTGTTCCTGCTACAATCTTTGCATAGTAGCCCGTCCAATCCCCGTTCCACCAAGGAAGCTCCAGGGCATTGGCAGCATCCACCGAACTTGGATCCTGCCCGTTTGCACCGGTATCCGCCGGATATAAATTACGGTCCGTATAGGCATCCTTTACCATGGTGTGACTGCCCGGTTGCAGACTCGGCAGGGTCTTATTCTCAAAGGTTTTGTATATCCCCAAATCAAAATGAATATTTTGCCTGTTCGCCGCAAATGCCGTCAGCGGCGCAAGGAGCGTGGTTGCCGCCACGCTCACCGCCATCAGACCGGCAATGCCTTTCTTTAATTTATTTTTTTTCATCATTGCCTTCCTTTATTACTCTATTGTACCCACTCGCCATTGGCATTTACTTTGTAGCCGTCAGGGGTTGTGGTGTTGACATACAGGGAACCTTCCGCTCTGCCGTCAGCAGTATTGCTTGTTGCAAAGTAATACCACTTATCGCCGATGAGGTTCCAGCCTCTGCGCATTGCGCCGCTTTCAGGATCCAGGAAGTACCAGTCACCCTTGGCATCCTTGAGCCAGCCCATCAGCATCTTACCGTTGTTCTTGCCTGCTTCCGTGCTTAAGAAATACCAGGTATTGGTCTTTGCATCCCTGTACCAGCCGGTTACCATATTGGACTTATCGTCAAAGAAGTACCAGTCGGTTACCAGTTTGCCGCTCTCATCCGCATGCTGAATCTTGCCCCAGGTGTTGTTTAACGGCATTCCGCCATAAATCAGGTATTGGTATTTGCCTGTTGCCGGATCCTGCTGCCATGTACCGTTTACACCCAGGGTAAAGGTCTTTTCAGCCGTTGCTTCCAAAGGTCTTGCCGTGGTTCCTTTACCTCTTCCCGCAGAACCGCCGCCACCGCCGGAACCGCCGCCGGTTCTTGAGGTATAATTGCTTCTCGCTGCGTCCGCCTCCGCTTTCAGTCTGTCTAAGAGAGCCTTTAAGCTGTCAAACGCCGCCTGCAGCTCTGCATAGTTTGCCTGTCTTAGGTTGCCTGCCGCATCGTCCCGCATCTTTGCCAGTACTGCCTTTGCGTTTTCAATTTCTGTACGCAGCGCTGCCAAATCTGCCGCCTTCACAAACGGATCGTCCGCAAAGGTTTCCGCTTCTCCGATCAGGTTTGTCAGGTCTGTTCTTGCCTGCTGTACCTGCGGTCTGTTGTTGTCATAGTATGCGTATACCACCGTATGCTTCTTAATCTGGGTATCCAGATTAAATACCGCGATGTCTGTCGGCATATTTTTGGTGCTCCAGTTTACGTAGTCATACTGGGTTCCGTAGATATCCTCAAACGGCGTTACCAAAGCCACCGGTGTTGCCCCGTCCGCATAAGCAAGGACATCCGCATAGCTGAAGCTGTAATCCGCATCTGTCACGGCTTCATTTCTTCTGATCTTAATCTTCTTAAAGAAGTTTCTGCTCAAATCATTCAGATGCAAATGATCCAATACAGGGTTGTTATCTACAAAGCTCAGCTTGAAGGCCTTGGAGTATACCAAAACATAGCTGTGGTTTACATTACCGTCAAACTCGAACAGGCCTGCGGTTTCCTCCGGATTGTAATCCGGCGCCGTATATATCGGCGGTACAAGGCTGTCCGTTACGTCAAACAGCTCATAATCCAGCATATCAAGGTCTTTTGCATTCAACTGTACCACTGCCGCCACTGCCGCATCGGAGGCCGTCGCTCTTGCCACCAGTCTTCCGTCTACATAGCGCTCGGCAAAAATATCCAATGCCCATGCCGCCGTATGTGCATCCTCATGATTCAAGCCGGATTCGGACACCGCCTTCACCGCTGTTTTTTCCGCTCCGCTTGCCTCACGCTTATTGAATACCAGCTTATACCTTACATCTGCGCCGTTGACATCCATCAAGGTTCTGTCGGCATCTGTAGTCAGCTCGCTTTCCAAACGTGCAATCGTATCCGGATTCAAGGCGAAATCGCCTGCGTTTCCGCCTCTGATTTCCTCCTCCACGATTGCCGTAGACGGCTGTGTTGCGGCTCTTTCATAAACTGCCTTTAATACAATGTTACTAGCTTCCATCGTGAACTGGAAATCCTGGCTAGGAATACGTCCTACCACGGCACTGTTCTGTCCGTTCATCACAATCCAATACTTGAAGGCATTGCCGTTTGCATCCGTCGCTTCTGCATGAATCTTAACCAGTTCGCCTCTCTTGGCTTCGGTATATCTACCGGTGCCGACTGTCACATCGCCTACCGCCTCTACAATACCGCCCTTGGTTTCTACAATATACTTCGGAACTTCAAACTCATCGCCAGGGTTTGCGATGATGGCTGTACCCTCCGGCAGCTTATCATGCGGTGCCTTTGTGGTATCACCCTTCTTTCTTGCCACTACGGTATAGGTTGCATTCGGATCAAGGTTGTCAAAGACTACTCTTGGATTGCTCGGATCCGTTGCATGCTTCCAGCCGTTATCAGAGTCGGTATACGGTACCACATTGCCGTTTTCGTCAATCAAGGCATAATCGGAATCCGGATCTGCCGGATTAACAACGATCTGTACCTTTCCGTCGTTGCTCGGGTCATAGCCTACATTGTAGTTGCTGCCCACCGCCGGAATCAAAACCTCCTTCGGTGCGCTGATCTGTGTTCCCGTTGCCGTGGAAATATTTGCTCCCTTGGCAACCGTAGTATCCGGTGTTCCTTCATATACGTTATAACGTGTTCCCGGATACAAATCCGTAAAGTTGATACTGCCGTCTGCCGGCGCCTGAATCACATCGATTACCGTGCCGTCCAAGTCTGTTACCACATATACGTTACCTGCGTATACGCCGTTCACCTTGATCTGGCCCTTACCGTTATCCATCAAGCTGCCTACAGGGTTTGCATGTCCCACTTCCGTACCCCAAACTGCAGGGTCCTTCTTGAAGTTTGCATAATAGGTCTTTCCGTTCTCCAAAGCTGTGGAGCTGCTTACATTTGCTCCGTCCACCGTCCACTTATCGAAGAGGTAGTTTACCTCCGGTGTAACTGCCGGTGCCGTAATATTGCCCCAGGTGTGGTCATAATAGGTATGCAGGCTTCTTGCGCCCGTTACGCTTCCGTGTGCATTTTCCGCAAAATGAATATCTATCCAGTAAGCCGGATCCTCTACGAATTTTGCATACAGGGTCACGTCTGCGTCGAAGGTCATATCATCCGTTACCCGAACCGTTCCTGCCGCATCCTTATACCAGCCGTCAAACTTATAGTATGGCGCAGGGTTTGCGGTAGCTGTCGCCACATTGCCAAGCTCTTTGATCTTTGCAAAGGTATGAGCCTGTGCCTGTCCCTCCGTGCTGCCGTCATTTTTCAAGAAGCTTGCGCTTGTTACGCCGCTTACGCTTCCCTTATCATAAGGCGCCGCCGCTACCTGATAGTTCACCGTCTTCCAGAAAGCAGGATCTCTGTTTAAGTTATAAGTCAGATTCACATTGCTGCCAATCATGGTACCGGTAAAGCTTGAGCCGCTGAAGCTTCCCGCTGCCGGCTTATCTACCGTTCCGGAACCGAAGGTATAACCGTACTTTCCGGCAAACGGCAGGTTGATGTTGTCACCGATATTGAAGCGATGAGCCTCTACATTGCCGATTCTTTCATTATTTGTCGTATCGATAAACTTCTGTACTACATAATAGTCGGAAGAAGGTCTGTATACATAGCGAACGGTTACATCCTGATTCGGCATATAACCCACAAACCTGCCATCCGCGTCAAAGCCTACGGTTTCTCCTGTAGGCACCATATCGGAAATCTTCATAATCGGTGCCGTTGCCGTATCACCCAGCACAATGCTCTTGCTCTGCAGGGTATAGGCAATAGAGTTCATCGGCTCTGCCGTTACACGGGTTTCCGCCGGTCTTAAAACGGTTCTTGCGGTATCTACGTCTGCGCCGCTGCCGTCCACATGCTCTACCTTGAAGGTAAATCTGGTTGCCGGGTCTACTTTGTACTTATACAATACATTTACCGCGCCCATCGGCATAGTGCCTGTAAAAGTACCGCTCGTGAAGGTTCCTGCACTCCTTGGAATAACGGACTGGGTCAGTCTTACATAACCCGGAACCGTAATCGGCGCTGCCGTCAGGCTGTCCAAATAACGCTTGTTCAGCACCTCTGATTTAAAGGTAATCGGCATGGAACTGTTGTTGTTCTGGTACTTCACATCGTATAGATAAGTATCCGGTGCTATATCCCACTGTGCCACATAGTACTTGGTTCCCAGCTGCACCGGCGTAGTGCTCCACTGGCTCTCCGTAATCGGTGTAGCTGCCAGGGTATCCGTTCCCGCCGTATAGTTGCCGTCCCCGTTCACATCTGTCATCTCATACCAGCCTCTGAGGGTATATCCCGTTCTGCTGGCTGCCGGCAGGGATGCCGTCGGCACTGCTCCCGCTGCGGAAACCACTTCCGTCACCGTTCCGCTGCCGTCATTTTTAAAGAATTTGGCAATTCCCGCATTCTTCACATATTTGTAAATAATATTCAGGTTATCACTCGGCATATAGCCCTGGATTCTGCCCTGGGTATCCACGGACAGACCGTGGTTAGCCGGTGTGATTTCCTGGGTGGAGTAGATATAGCCCTGAGCCGTCAAATCCTTCGGTGCCACACTGATCGGCTTACCTACCACATATCTTGCACTGTCGGAGCTTGCCAGGCTCGCGCCGTTATCCGCTCTGACATAATCTACCTTATAAGCATATTCGCTGGCATACAAATCAATATACTCTCTTGTATCGCCTTCTGTCCACTGACCCGGAGCCTTGTCTGCCGGGAAATTGGTTACGGAATACGGAATCACGGATAAACCGCTTGCATATTCCACTACCGGAATCGGCACAGTCTGCTTTTCCGGTGAGGACATGGTTCCGATACCGATGTTGGAATAAGAGGTCAAGCCGCTCAACACCTTAATCTTATTTTCCGCTCCTGTAACCACACCTGCTTCAGACTTTGTTACCGCCAGCTGGGTATTTGCCTTGCCGCCGGTGGCATTCACATTGTTGTGAATCAGCACCGGAACCTCCTGGCTTTCAGAGTTTCTGGAGTCGCCCAAGGTAAAGCTTCCTGTACCCTGCTTTCTTACCGCCGCACCCTGATAAGAGGTATTGCCGGTAATCTCACCGCCGGTAGACATGGAGAAGTTCGCCGTACCGCTGATTTCTACGGCGGATGCCGCAAAGGCAAAATCGTCCCAGGCGCCGTTACCGTTGGTATCCGTAAAGCTCTCGCCCGCATCATACTGTCCGTTGCCGTTAGTATCCGTAAAGCTCTCCGGAAGCTTGTTAATCTTGTTATTCTTTAATACGGCACCGGTCTGTAAATCCACCAAACCTGCCGTAGCGTTTACCAGAGCGCCGGTCGTGGTATCGTTGGCGCTACCGTCTAAGATGATGTCCGTCAGACGCAGAGCGGAACTTGCGTTGCCAAGCTTAAACATATCCCCGTTAAAGCCTGCCGCTCTCTTAATGCTGACCTGATTGCTTCTTACATTGTTGCTATCCAGAAGAATCGGATATGCCGCTACCTTTGAATTGGAGGAAGGATCCTTGACATAGTCCGTGGTGGAAATGGTAATATCCTTTCCTGCCGGTATCGTCAGGGTTTCAGCCACCTCAATATCTCCCATGACATTGATGAAGACGATTTCCGGCGTTCTGTTGCCGATGGTCTGCAATGCCTGCTTAATGCTCTTATATGGATTACCCATGTGACCGTTGCCGCTGCTGTCATTTCCGTTTACCGGATCCACATAGTAGGTCGGCCCCTTCATAGACCAGGCAAAGGTACCGGTCTTGGTTTCTCCCGGAAGGAGGTCAAAGCGCATGGAATACGCCAGACCGGAATCCAGTGCATTATTGGTTCCATTCGGCATATAGGATGTCGCCGGTAAGTCCGTATAATAATTCTGAGTAAAGTCTCTATAATGCCCTACCCAAGTGGTCAGCTTGGAAGGGTCGGAGGCATCTCTTTTTTGGATACCCAGACTCATCTGCGGGTGGTAGGTTAAGAGGTCAAAGGAGCCCAGGGTATAGGTCGCCCCGTTATTGGACTGTCCGTGCAGACCCTCTATTTTGTTTCCCGTACCGGTCTTTTCCGTGGACCAGACCGCTGCGCCGTCATCCTGTGCAATCATGATGTCCGTTCCTGCAGAGAACCATACCGTACGTCCCCCGTCTGTTCGTCCCGCATCCACAATCTTAGGATTGGTTTCACTTACATTTGTATTTGCGTTGTATACGGTGTATTCCGTCAAAATATACTTTTTATCCGGGCTTGGCTTAACGGAAAGCCTTACCTCCAGCTTCATATCCTGACCGTTATCATAGACCTTGATGGCCTCGCCGTTACGCCACTCTCCGTCCATTTCCGGATAAAAGGTGGTCGATCCGCTATAGGCGGAACGCTTGGTCTGCAGGGTACCCATCTGCTTGGTGGATACCGCCATGTCGATGGTGCTCGCCGGCTGATTGCTGTTGCCGCCCTGAGCCGTACCCTGTCTCACCCCGTAGCCCAGGGTGGTGTTAAAGCCCTGCGGGTCACTGGACGGATACGTAATGGATAAGGCGCCTTGCTTTCCCTGATCGGAGATATAATAAGCCTCCTCCGTTTCCTGCGTCGGCTCCGTACTTAGAACCGTTTTGTCAATGATGCCGTTAAAGTCAAACTTCCAGCCCAGGAAACTTCCGGAAGATCCTTGCCTTATCCAGCCGAACTTATAGGCTGTGGTATTGCCGTTGCCGTAGGAAGCCGCAACCTGAAGCCTTCCCACAGATGCCGGCGCCTGGGTCGTGTTGTCGCTGTAGGTACCGCCGTAGTAGTGCTTATGCGCCATACCCTCTCCCGGCTGACCGTCAATCAAGCCCGTATCGCTTTCCAATACCGTACGGTAAGGATTCGTATCCGGACCTGCCAAAACGGCGAAAGGCGCCTGCAAGACCATTGCGCAAGTCAGCAGGGCTGCCGCCGCTCTCTTTACCCCCAAAATCTTTCTTCTCATATACTATTACACTCCTAACATTTAATGCTCGAAAACAACAAAATCGCCTTCGATATTGTCAACGGAATATACGACAGGGCTTACGTATCTGGCTGTTCCCTTTAAGCTGCTGTCATATCTCCAGTATCTCCCCTTGTACCATCTAGGTTTGTCCGCATCACCCAATCTTGCAACGAACTTACCGTTTTGAATCACAATCCAGTAGCCCTCGCCGTCCTGCACCACTCTCTTGCCCTTGATGATCTGACCTTCCGTATCCACCACTACATAATCCGTAACATTGGCGGAAGTATTGGTGTCGATCACACCGTAAGCCAAGTCATCGTTAGCATCCAGGCGCATACCGTTGTAGTAATACTTGCGCTTTACCTTCTGCAGCGTTCCCTTATTTCCGTATACCCTTCCGCTTGTTCCTGCGCCGAAGATTACTTCTTCGTCATTTAACACCACCTTGAACTCACCGCTGTGCATCAGGGAGCCGTCATTAAACTCATCGGCATTGAATACGTAAAGATTTCCTCTATCCAGTCCCGGTATTACGCTGTCACTTAAAGGATGCAAAAAGTCTGCTCTGTTCCACTCGTCCATATCATACTGGATACCAAACTTGCCGTTCTCCAGCATAATCACGAAGCCGGTTTCCATACGCCCCATTTTGTCAAAAGCGTACTTCCTGCCGTTTACGGTGTGAATGCCGTTCTTAATCAGCTTACCTGTAGCATCGCTTCTCCACCAGCTGTATTCCTGGTCGTCAAACTCCTCCTCATCCATGATGTTGGTCGGTACCGCCCAGGTCCACCTGTTCTTAATCAGAGCACCGTCCATATCATCCTCCGCCACACGGATGGCATTGGAAGAGGTTGCCGTATTGACAATGGATACCGTTGCATTGTTCAAAGAAAAGCCCGGCATCATAATACCGTTTTCATCAAAGGCATAATCTTTACCGTTGATGGTCATTACCTTTGCTTTGGAATCATCCTTTGCCTTTACCAGCTTGCCGTTCTCATCAAAGTACATCCACATCTGCGCGTAATTGGAGTAATCCTTCATGCCCAACTGGGAACGCATGTCCGGCTCCAGCATGGTGCTTACCTCCAGCCACTGAGAGACATGCATCACACCCTCCGCATTGAAGTAATACTTTGCACTTAAGAAGCTGTACGCATCCGTGCTGAGCAGAACTTCTCCGTCCTCTCCCACAAAGCCCGTCAGCATCTTGGCATCCGTTGAGAAACCGTATTTGTGCTCACCTACCGTCTTTGGCGTCAGCTTGTTGGTTTTGTTGCGGAAAGCTTTGCCGTCCGCCCCGAAATAATACCAGCTGCTTTCACCCAGCTCGTCCGTAAACTGTCTCCACTCGTTCTTTACCATGGCACCGCTTGCATCTACACAGTAATAATCTTCGTTGATATACAGCAAAGTATCCGTCACCATGAAGCCGTTGTCACCGATATAATAGCTTGCCGTATCGGTGTGAACCCAGCGCGCACTCACAGCATTGCCGTTTGCGTCCACATACTGCCACTTCCCGTCCGTTTCCTGCCAAGTAGCGGCAAAAACTGGCACTGTTGTGACAGCAGCAAACGCGGAAGCTGCGAGTAACACTCTAACAAAATTCCCTTTCATCTTGCACCTCTCTAAAAATATTTGACAGTTCCTTCCTTGCCCTCCGCAGATATGAACAAAGTAAATTTTGTTTAAATATCCCGTGAACACATCCCCAAAGCGCAAAAATAGGTATTCTTTCAACATAAATTTTAAACCATTTATCTTTATAAGTATACACACAAGTTAAGATTCCCTTAACTTTCATCATCTTGACCTGCTTTCCATTATATACAATTTAATTTTATCATTTTTTCACCAAAGATAAGACAAAAAATGCATGATAAAATAGGAATTTTTTCGCAACTTCGTGTTTTTTATCTTCAACCCTCCCACAGAAATGTGAAATCGGTTTACCTGAATCCTTGCATTTTTATTTCCGAAACAGAAATTTCCTCCCTTGTTTCCCTTAGAAATGAAGAAAAGATGAACAAAAAACATAAGCTTCGTCCATCTTTTCTTCATTTCTGTGACATTTTATCAAAGTCTTTCTAAAGCCAGGCTTTCCACCAAATAAGGTATACTTTTTTCAAATTTCACACCATATCTGTGCTTTTCGTCCCCGGCTCCGGCCTCCATGCTCCGTAAAACAAACTCCATGGCAAGCTCCGCCGCCTCTTCCGGCTTCCTGCCCCGCAGACTTGCCCCTACAAAAACGGAGGCAAAGCAGTCCCCCGTTCCATGGCGGGCAAAGGGCAGCTTCCGTTTTCCGATGCAGCTTCTTTGCACCTTTCCGTCCCCTGTCACCTGCTCCAACGCAACATATATCCTGTCCGGCTCTTTTGCAAACTGTATGCCCTTTAGTACCAGCATGGCCTTTGTCAGCTTTCGCAGTCCCGCCAGCAGGCTTTCGATGTAATCCTTATCATATTCCTCCCGATAGTCTAAGCCCGTCAGCAGACAGGCTTCCGTAATATTCGGCAGGAGAACATCCGCTTTTTTGCACAGGGCTTTCATCCTTTCCACATAAGCCATGTCAAAGCCCCGGTACAGTCTGCCGTGGTCCGCCATTACCGGATCCACAAAGACAAGAGCCTCCGGATACAACAACTCCGGCAGCATCCCCAACACCCGGTCTATCTGCTCTTCCTTCCCCAGATATCCCGTATACAGGGCGTCAAAGGCAATACCCTCCCTCTTCCAATGGGCGGCAATGGCAGACATATCTTCAGACAAATCCCGTATATGAAGTCCCTGAAAACCGCCGGTATGGGTACTTAGCAGTGCCGAAGGCAAAATCACCGTTTCCACGCCGCAGGCGGAAATAATCGGCAACGCCACGGTCAGCGAGCATTTTCCGAAGCAGGATATGTCCTGTACGCTCAATACTCTTTTATCCTTTATACGCAAATCAGGCATCGTAATCCTCCAAAAAGCTGTGCTTGATTCCGTCCTTTTTATAGGCGATAACGGTTTCCAGGTTTACATTTTCCACGCTTCTGAAAATATTTTTTTCGATATAGGGATTATTCCTGGACAGGCTTGCAATCAAACGCTTCACTTCGCCCCGCATAGAGCCCTGTTCCGTACCTCCGCAGGAAGCACAGGACTCCGTCAGTCGACAGGCACAGGCAATAAACTGCAAATCGTTGTAAGTCCGCCAATGGATGATGTCCTTTTCCCGAATCAGATACAGAGGACGAATCAGCTCCATACCTTCAAAGTGACTGCTGTGCAGCTTGGGCATCATCGTCTGTATCTGGGCGCCGTAGAGCATGCCCATCAGTATGGTTTCAATCACGTCGTCAAAATGGTGCCCCAAAGCAATCTTGTTGCAGCCAAGCTCCTTTGCCTTGGCATACAAATGTCCCCTGCGCATCCTTGCACACATATAGCAAGGGGATTGATCCATATCCGCCACCACGTCAAAAATATCTGATGTAAAGACCTGTATCGGGATATTCATCAGCCTGGCATTGTCCACTATGGTCTGATAGTTCAGGTCATTGTAACCCGGATTCATCACCAGGAAAACCGTTTCAAAATTCTTTCTTCCATGCCGGGAGAGCTCCTGAAACAGCTTTGCCATCAGCATGGAATCCTTGCCTCCGGATATACAGACCGCAATTTTATCGCCGTCTTTAATCAACTCATATTCATTGATGGCGGCGGTAAACCGTTTCCATATCTCTTTGCGAAACTTCTTGATGATGCTCCGTTCGATTTCCCGATTTTTTTCCTCTTTTCGGTCGGCATCGGCAAAATACTCTTCCAGCTTCCTTTTCAGATACGCCCGGTACCCGTTTACCAGGCTGTATATTTCGTAGCCCTGCCTGCCGTATTCTTCCGCCATATCATCCGTAATGGTTCCGCTGTAACAAAGCAGGTAAATCGGCTTGTCTTTCGGCAGGCTGTCCTTATGCCCTGCAAAATGAAAAGCCGGAATATTGACGGAGCCGGGATAGGCGCCCTTTTCGTGGTCATCCCTTCCCCGTACGTCAATAATCAGCTTTTCCCTGCCGTCCAGCTCCATTTCTTCCAATGTTTTCTTTATCATTTCCTCTTTTGCTTTCTTCCGTTTTATATCTGTCTGCGTACAATTTTGTACTCATCCCCGTTTCGATAATAGGGACAGCCCCTGGCATTGCCGCTTAAGAGCCTTGCCATTTCATCCTCATCCGGGCAGGCATCGCAGACATAAGCTTCCCATTCTTCGTCATAGACAAGATAAGCGCAGCTGTCGCATATATCCATCTTCCGTTTCCCTCCCCTTCTAAGACACAAACACCTTCTGCACCAGCAGCATATACAATAACGTTCCCGCGCCTACGCTTAGCAAGGTGTTCTTCTTCCACAAATGCAGTGCAATCACAAAAATGCAGGATATGGCTTCCGGCAGCCCCCTGCTGCCTTCCCATACCTTGACCCCGCGCAGACAGTACACCAGCAGCATAGCCATGATGCCGTAAGGCAGAGCCTTACCCAGATAGCAAATGTAGGGCGGCGTTTCCTTCCCTGCAAACAGCATAAACGGCAGCACCCGCAGCAAAACGGTCACCGCCGACATGGTGAGTATCATCAACAGGCTATGTACTTCCATTCTTCTTTCCCTCCCCGGTTTTTGTCCTGCGGTAATCCAGGGTCAAAAACAATAAAATACCGCACATGGCGGGAATCAGAAAATATTCCCCGCCGAAAACAAACAGACACAGCAGGCTGATGCCCATGGCGCTTAAGGCATATTTGTGCTCCCTGCACTCCTGCCACTGGTTCACAAAAATCGTTGTAAACAGGGCAGTCATGGCAAACTCTACCCCCTTCGTGTTCACGGGAATAATGTTTCCCAAGGCGGCGCCGAGCACCGTTCCCGTAATCCAATACAGCTGATTGAACAGGGAAACCAGCAAAAAGTATGCCGTCTTTTCCCTTTCCTCCACCTTGGCGTTGCACAAAATGGAATAGCTTTCATCCGTCAGCGCAAACATCGCATACCATCTGCACTTTTTAATCCCTTTAAAGCATTCTATCATGGAAATGCCGTAAAACAGATGTCTGGCATGTATCATCAGGGTCAAAAGAGCGGCGGATAAAATGCCGGCTCCGCTGCTCATCAACTCTATTCCCACATACTGCATAGAACCGCCGTAAATCAGCAGGCTCATCAGAAAAACCGTCAGCACACCGTAGCCCTTGGATACGGCAAGGACACCGAAGCCCAGTCCCAGCACCGCATAGCCCGCCAGAACGGGAATACTGTCCCCAAAGGCCTTTTTTATCATCTTTATTCTCATCAGCCGTTAAAACGCATTTTCTTAATCGTATCAATCAGTTCAAAATTCGTTTTGGTGTCCGCAAAGGTATTCAATATGCGCTCCACCGCCTCTTCCGGCTTGAAACTGCCGGTCAGTTTGCGAATGATTTCCACCGCTTCCTGTTCCTGGGGGCTCAACAGTAAATCATCTCGCCTTGTCCCGCTCTTTAAGATGTCGATAGCAGGGAAAATTCGCTTCTCGGATAATTTTCTGTCCAGAACCAGCTCCATATTGCCCGTGCCCTTAAACTCCTCAAAAACCACGTCATCCATGCGCGAACCGGTTTCCACCAATGCCGTGGCAAGCACTGTCAGACTGCCCTTTTCCCTGAAATTTCTGGCAGCGCCGAAAAAGCGCTTCGGCATATACAAAGCCGCCGGATCCAAACCGCCGGAAAGGGTTCTTCCGCTTGGTGCCACAATCAGGTTGTAGGCTCTTGCCAGACGTGTAATGGAATCCAGCAGCACCACCACGTCCTCGCCGTGCTCCACCAGTCTTTTGGCTCTTTCGATAACCATTTCCGATACACGCTTATGCTTCTCCGGCTGCTCGTCAAAGGTGGAATAAATCACCTCCACCTGCGGCCCCACAATCGCCTCCTTGATGTCCGTCACTTCCTCCGGTCTTTCGTCAATCAAGAGGATAATCAGGTGCATATCCGGATGATTCGCCGTTACCGCGGAAGCAATCTGTTTTAATAAGGTGGTCTTGCCCGCTTTCGGCGGCGCCACAATCATACCCCTTTGCCCTTTGCCGATCGGGGAAAGCAGATCCACCACTCGCATCGCCGGCGTATTCGGTCTTGCGGTAATGCTTAAATGAATGCGCTCATTCGGATAAACAGGGGTCAAATCTTCAAAATTCGGACGGTTATGCACGCCGGAAGCCGGATAACCGTTGATGGTCGTGATGTATAAAAGCGCCGCAAATTTCTCCGCCATGGTTTTAATGCGCTTGGAACCGGCAATCACATCTCCGGTCTTCAGGCGAAAACGCTTAATCTGGGAAGGTGCCACATAAACATCGTCCGCTCCCGGAAGGAAATTCTCACTTCTGATGAAACCGAAGCCGTCCGGCATTACCTCCAAAATGCCGCTTGCCAGCTCGCCGGAATCCAAATCCCGCATATCTACGCCGCCTTTTTCTTCCGGTGCTTCTCCCACCGCCTTCGCTTCCGCAAAGCTTCTTCCCTCGCTTTTGCCTCTCGTTTCCTGTGCGTGTGTGCCGCGCTCCTCTTTTTGTTTTCTGTCAAATTCTATCAATGCTTCAATCAGTTCTTCTTTCTTCAAGCCCGTAATCTTCTTTAAGCCGTTTTGCTTGGCTATCTCTTTTAGCTGAAGTAAAGAAAGGGTTGCCAGTTTTTCTTTCATAGACATATTCCTCACTTTTAATACCGTTTCCATGCTCGTGTTTTGGGGTAATTGCGATGATTCTCGCCTTTATGCCGTCGGACGGCAGAAACCAAAGACTGTTTGCATTTTACTATATCACAAATGATGAAAATTACAATAAAAACTTATTTCCCCTCACTAATATATCACATAGTACCTTGCAATATACAGTAGCCTGTGCTATAATGAAACACATGAAACGATACACAGACATTGAGAAAGGAAAAGGCAATGATTACGCAGTTTAAAAAAGGGGTTTTGGAATTATGCGTACTTTCTCTCATCAGCCGAAAGGACTGCTACGGATACGAAATAGTAGAGGTCATTTCTCAGGTCATCCAGGTGTCCGAAGGTACCATATATCCTTTGCTTCGCAGGCTGACCACCGAAAAATACTGCGCCACCTACTTAAAGGAATCCACGGAAGGACCACCCAGAAAATATTACACCATCAGCAATACGGGACTGCAAAGGTACGAAGCTTTGCGGAGCGAATGGGAGAGTTTTTCCCATCAGGTGGCTTGTATATTACAACCGGAAGCAGAGGAAGGAAGAGAAAATGAATAAAAAAATATTCTTAGACACGCTGCAAGCCGGCTTAAACGGCTTTGGCGAGGAGGAAAAGCGTGAAATTTTATACGATTACGAGGAGCATTTCCGCATCGGTACGGAACATGGCAAAAGCGAAGAAGAAATCTGTGCTTCTCTCGGTTCCCCAAAACAAATTGCCATGGCTTATCGCCTGGAAAACGTCATCAAAAAAGCCGAGGAGAACCCGCGTCCCTTCAATCTTTTTTTGGCTATACTTGCCGCCATCGGCTTGGGGCTTTTTAACCTGATTGTGGTACTGGGGATTTACCTTGCCCTGCTGGGCGCCCTGTTCGGCTTTTTCGCGGCAAGCGCTGCGGTAATTTTATCCGGCATAGTGCTGATGGGGCTGCCTTTTCTGGCTGCCGAGTCTATGTTTTTTTCCACAATCTACAATTTTGACAATGTCATCGGAAAAATTGCCTGCTTTTTCAGCGGCTTAGGGCTCTTTTCCCTGGGCTTGTTCCTGCTTATCTTATCAGCACTGCTGGCAAAGCTTCTGGGGCATTTAACCCTTTCCTACATCAAGGCCAATGTTTCTTTGGTAAAAAAGGCCGGTACACCATAGGAGGATGCGTATGAAAACACAAAAACATAAAAAATGGCTGTTAATCAGTTTGGTTTCTTTATTTGTCATATTTTGTACCTCTTTTCTGCTGGCCTTTGTCCTGTATTTGCGTTATCCGCAGCAGGTGTTCTCCTTTTCGTCCTATACGGAAAGCCCTGCTTTGATACAGGAGCAGGAGTACAGCCTGGAGGGGATTACCGGGCTGGATATTGAAAATACCATGGCGGATTTGTCCATCGAAGCTTACGAGGGAGAAAAACTGCACATCCTGTACGAAGCGATGCATGGCTCCACCCTAAATGCCAATCCTCAGTCAGGCATCCTGTACGTCAAGGCTATACACGCTTCCAGACCTCTTATCGGGGGGCTGTCGCCTTCCTACACGCCGAAGCTGCGTATCCGGATTCCCCATTCCCGAAAGGATTTGGTTTTATCGGTACAAAACGACGTGGGAAATTTTTCTCTGTACAGTGAGGCAAAATCCTTGAACATCCAAAACAATGTGGGGGATCTGGAGCTTTTTTCCTCTCTGGAGGAGCTTCATCTGCAAAGCGATGTGGGAAATGTGGATATAGAGGGAAGCCTGCGTTCCTATTCCCATATTTCCGCCAATGTGGGAGATGTGGAATTTAGAGCATCGGTCAGCCAAAATTCCATCCACGAAATCAGCGCCGATGTCGGAGATGTGCAAATCTATCTTCCCGAAGATGCCGATGTTTCTTTGTTTGCCAAGAGCGATTTCGGTTCTTTGGTCAGTGATTTTGCGGTCAATGCCGATAGTCCGGAGGAAAATACCGCCCGCAAAGAAGACGGCAATTCCGAAAGGATTTATGTCAATGTAAGAACGGATCTGGGGACGATTCATATACAGAAACGATAAGCCCTTATCAAATTTTAAAAGGGAGCAGAAACGCCGCAACGCTTCATACTCCCTTTAGTGGTTAATTTTATCGCTGTCCGCCAGCCTTCCGGCACATTCGTCCGCAAAATTTTCGGATTTTAGGTGTTAACCCACCGTAAAGGATATCTTCCCTTATACCATCCACTCATGCTCCGGCTCAAAAATCCGGTCCTTCCACGGATTTCCGTCCAAATGCCTAATCATCCAGCAAAAATACATCTTATATCCGGGTGCCGTAGCCTGCGGGTGGCTGTATCCTCCCTCTATGGCAATATAGCTGTGATCATAAATCTTGTAAGCCGCGTCGCCAATCATGGCACAGCCGAAGCCTTGAGGCTTGTCAAACTTATAGTAATATACCTCCGGCTGGGCATGATAGTGCGGCGGATAGCTGGACCACCTGCCCTGCTCCGCAATCACCTCTCCCAAAACCATATTGGAATACGGCGCGCTCTGATAATCGAAAATCGTACGAATCAATCTTGTCGCCGTATTCTCCATAAAGCCCTCGCCTGCTCTCACCTCGGAAAACTCCTCCTGCTTATACAAAACAGGGGCAAAGCTGCCTTTGTTTACGGCTTTTTGCACCAGGAACTGCACCCTTCCCCGGGGGCGACAAAGCACGGAAGTCTTTGCCGCCACATGCAGACAGAAGGGCATATCCTCAAATACATTTTTGCGAAAGCCCGTCGCCTGCTCTCCGTTCCAGGAAAAGCACAGCTCTCCCTCCAACAGCAGGATAGCCATTTCCTTTTCCTCTTCCCGAAAGCTTAATTCCTCATCCTCCAGGGTATAAATATCCACATCCATATCCATGGCTTTATTCTTATTCCCGATGGATGACAGACTTACACATCTTTCATCCCGAGCCAATCTCTCATACATATTCCTTTACCTCCTTTGCACGCCCCGATGAGCCGAACTCCCGCATCCTGGACTGCATATATGTGCACAAAGCCTCCTTGGTCGGCTGCATCACCATTCGCGGCTCATGGGTCTTCGGATATTTTTCCAAAGCCTCCCGCAATGCCGCAAGCCAGACTTGATTACATTCCGTGTTGATGTTGATTTTGGCATGTCCCAAACGGATACAGCGCTGTACCTGCTCCGCCGGTATGCCGGACGCACCGTGCAGTACCAAAGGTATTTCTACACGCTTTGCAATTTCTTCCATTCTTTCAAAGGACAGGCAAGGCTCTCCTTGGTATATCCCATGTACGGAACCGAGGGCTGCCGCCAGAGCATCTACCTTGCTTTCCTCCACCAGTTTTACACATTCTTCTATATCCGCATAGGCAATGCCGCTGGTTAAGCCGTCCTCGCTTCCGCCCACACAGCCTACCTCCGCTTCGATACTGACCTGCCTCTGCCTTGCATACTCCACAACCCGGCGGGTCAGAGCAATATTTTCCGCAATCGGCAGCTTGGAGCCGTCAATCATCACCGAGCTGTAACCCGCGTCAATAGCTGCCGCACAGCGCTCAAAGCTTCCGCCGTGATCCAGATGCAGCACCAGGGGAATATCAATATCCAGTGCCGTGCAGTAAGCCTGCACCATACTCTGCACCGCCCCAAAGCCTCCAAGGTAATCCGTCAGTCTGTCCGAACTTGCCAGTATCAAAGGGCTGTCCTCTCTCTGCGCCGCCAACAGTGCCGCCTCTATCCAGTCGCTGCTGTTGATGTTAAAAGCAGGAATGGCATAGGCGCCTTTCTGCGCCGCCCGCAATATCTTCAAAGAAGCCAGTTTTATCTTCACCGAAAGCCTCCTTATCATATCCATTTTATGCCATTTTCCGTCAGTATCCGCTTATAATCCGAAGCGGTATCATCCGTAATAATGGCGTTTAAATCCTTTAATGCGCAATACGTTAACAGGGCACTTTTCCCGAATTTCGTACTGTCCGCCAGTAAATACACCTGTTCCGCTTTTTCTACCATTCTTTTCTTGATGCTTCTCTCATCAAAAGCGGAATTCATCGCCCCGTTTTTGACATTCACCGCCGTAGCCGCCATAAATGCCTTTTGTATATTGTAATACTCCAATACCTTCAAACTCTCTTCACTGGCAAAGGACTTTGTTTTGGGGTTGACCCTGCCTCCTATGCCCGTCACCTGAATATGGTCAAGGGAAAGCAGCATACTGATCGCCACAATGTTGTTGGTCACCACTTTCAGATTCTGTTTGTATTTCAAATGCTCCACCAGATGAATGGTGGTGGTTCCGGAATCAATAAAAATCGTGTCGTTGTCCTCTATCAGCCTTGCCGCCTTTTTGCATAGCTGCCTTTTGAGCGCGGCACTCTTGTCCTCACGCACACCGTATTCCAGCAGAGCATTCTCCGACGGAAGCGTAGCCACGCCGCCGTATACCTTGCGTATCCTGCCCCTCTGCACAATGTTCTCCACATCATTTCTTACGGTATTGATGGATATGTGAAAAAAGTCACTCAGATCCTTTAAGGACACCGTCCCTCTGTCCAAAACCATTTTTTCCATCTCATCCAGCCTTACGTTCCTCAAGCTTTTCATCTTCCTGCTCCTTTTGCCGCACTTGCTTTTATATCTTTCCCGACACACCTCCCTATTAAGATGCATCGGGAAAGGAAGCTTTTTATTTTACCGCACTATCCTTGGTATATTTCGGATAATTTTACCACTCTTTTTTCCTTGATGGACTTGTTGCCCGCCAGCGCCATCACTACGGACTGGCGTCCCGCCTCTATGCCGGTCTTAATCGGCAAGTCATGGATAATGGCTTCCACAAACTCGGATACTTCTCTGGCAAAAGAGTCCATATATCTTTCCAGGAAGAAGTACAACGGCTTCTCGCCGATGATACCCTCTTCACCGCTGATTACGCAGGTGGATTCCGTATCGTTCTTGCTCGCCGCCATACCCTTGGAGCCGAATACCTCCGCTCTCTGGTCATAACCATATACCGCTTTTCTGGAATTGTCAATCATGGCAATGGAACCGTCCGTCATCTTCATGGTGATGATGGCAGTGTCGATATCCCCCGCCTCGCCGATGGCTTTATCCACCAGAACAGCCGGCTCCACGTAAATGCTCTCCGCCTCTGCTCCCGTCAAAAATCTGACCATATCAAAATCGTGAATACTCATATCCAAAAGCATACCGCCGGATACCGCCGCATACTCCGCACTTGGCGGGTTCGGATCACGGGAAGTAATCTTGGTAATATGCACATCCCCGATTTTGCCCGCTTCAATAGCCTTGCGGATAGCGGCAAAGTTGTGATCATATCTTCTGTTGAAGCCCACCTGGAACTTCACCGGTCTTTCCTTCAGCGCATCCTCCACAATCTTGATTTTCTCAAGGCTGTGATCCACCGGCTTTTCGCAGAACACATGCTTACCCGCACGAATCGCCTCTGCACTGATTAAAGCGTGCGTATCCGTGGAGGAACAAATCAATACCGCATCAATTTCCGGATTGGCAATAATCTCCTGATAATCCTTACTCAAATTTTCCACGCCGAAGCCCTTTGCAAAAGCAATCATTTCATCATTCAGATACGGATCCGCCGCCGCCACAACTTTTGCCTTGCCGATTCTGGTTGCGATGCTGTTGATATGCACTTTGCCGATTCTTCCCAATCCGATTACACCTATTTTAATCACCTTTTTATCCTCCTTAATCGTATGTTTTTATATGGTTCCGTCCCAGGTACTTACCTGCGTGGATTTTGCTTCTTCCTTAGTAAACCATTTTGTGGTTACGGTCTTTTGCTCCGTATAGAAACGGAAGGCATCCTTGCCCAAGCAGTGCAAATCACCGAAGAAGGAGTCCTTATGTCCCGTAAAGGAGAAAAATCCGATCGGCACCGGAATGCCTACATTTACGCCCACCATTCCGCCGTCTGTATTTCTGGCGAACTCTCTCGCATAATAACCGCTCTGGGTAAAGATAACGGAGCCGTTTGCAAACGGGCTGGCATTCATCACTTTCAAGCCCTCTTCAAAGCTCTTTACTCGTTTTACGCACAGCACCGGCCCGAAGATTTCTTCTCTGCCGATAACCATATCCTCCGTAACATGGTCAAAAATGGTCGGTCCTAAATAAAAGCCGTTTTCAAAGCCTTCCACCGTTTTGCCTCTGCCGTCCAGGATGAGGCTTGCGCCTTCCTCCACGCCCTTGGCAATATAGCCTTCTACCCTTGCCTTATGCGCCTTATTCACCACAGGTCCCAGCTTGGAGCTCTTGTCATAGGCAGGACCCAGCTTCAGACCCATAGCCTGCTTCTTTAATTCCTCTACCAGACTGTCCGCAATGCTTTCCTGCACCACCACCACCGGCAGTGCCATACATCTTTCTCCCGCGCAGCCGTATGCCGCGTTGATAATGCCTGCCGCCGTACGCTCAATCGGCGCATCCTCCAGCACCAGCGCATGGTTCTTCGCCTCGCAGAGCGCCTGCACGCGCTTGCCATGAGAAGCCGCTACGGAATAAATATGCTTGCCCACCTTGGTGCTTCCTACAAAGGTAATGCCCTTAACCAGGGGATGGGTCAGGAAGATATCCGCTTCCGTTCTCTTGCAGGAAATAATATTCAGTACGCCGTCCGGCAGACCTGCCTCTTTATAGATGTCTGCAATTGCCATAGCCGTTCTTGGTGTGGAGCTGGATACCTTCAGCACCATGGTATTTCCGGAAACGATACAGCAAGGTGCCATCCATCCCATCGGAATCATTGCCGGGAAATTAAAAGGACATACTCCCGCAAACACGCCGATAGACTCTCGGTAGGACACCGTATCATAGCCCAGGGAAGCGTCCATCAGGGACTCTCCCATCAGCACGGACGGTGCCGTAATCGCCAATTCCGTACCCTCTATCGCCTTTAACACATCGCCCTTTGCTTCTTCCCATACCTTACCGTGCTCCCTGGCACAGATTAAGGTCAGATCATCCAGACGCTCAATCAAAAGCCTTCTGACATTATGCAGAATCTGCACTCTTTTTACCAGAGGAACCCTTGACCAGCTTTGATAAGCGGCATGCGCCGTTTCTATGCTTTCCTCCACTTCCGCCTTGGTTGCGCAGGGAGAAAGTCCGTCCACCTCGCCGGTACTCGGATTCACCACTTCTACGTACTCCTCTGTCGCTGACAGTCTATACTCTCCGTTAATATAGAGTTTCATCTTTTCCGCGCTCATTATCTCTTTTCCTCCTCGCTGTGTACTAATACTTTCTTGCTCTGCTCAAATGCTCTTCCTTCTCCGCATAAGCCTGCTTCACGCTGTCTGCAGCGCTGACGGAAGCGATTCCTACGTGCCACCATGCACCGTAGCCTCCCGTCATTGTCTTTGGCAAAACTTTAATGTCAATCAAGGTGCTCACCCTCTGCTTCTTGCTGTCTGCAAGCGCCTCTTTCAACTCTTCCATGTTTCTGACGGTATAGGATTTTGCCCCGTACCCTGCCGCTACCATGGCATAATCCACCGGTACCAAAGCGCCGTTTAATCTGCCCGTTTCATCCCTGTATCTAAATTCCGTTGCCAGGCTGCCGATGCCCTGGGACATCTGCAAATTGTTGATACAGCCGAAGCCGCAGTTGTCAAACAACAGAATGTTAATCTTCTTTTGCTCCATCAATGCCGTCGCAAACTCGCTGTGCAGCATTTGGAAGCTGCCGTCGCCCACCATCGCATACACCTCTTTGTCCGGTTCGGCAAGCTTTGCCCCCAGGGCTGCGGCAATCTCATAACCCATACAGGAATAGCCGTACTCCATATGATAGCTGTCAATACTGTCCGTCGTCCACATCCTTTGCAGACAGCCCGGCAGGCTTCCGGATGCGCCGCAGATGACGGCATCCTCATCCAGCGCTTCACGAATCGCCGCAAGCGCCGCCGTCTGGGTCAGCTCTCCTCCCGTCAGCTCCACAAATTCCGCAATGCTGCTTTCATTTCTGCGCTGCACAATCGGCCGGAAGTTCTCATCATAACGATAAGCGGCAAGCTTTGCATAGATTTCTTCCCACTCCTTCTTATACCCGAAGGCTTCCTCTCCCCAGGCGCTGCGATAACCCTCCAGCCCCTTGTCGATTTCCTCCAGGGCACGCCTGGCATCCGCCACCAAGGTCTGCGCATCCAGCTTCAGCGCATGAAAATCCGATACATTGATGTTCAAAAGCCCCGCTTTTAAGAATCCGGACTTGGATGAGGTGGTAAAATCACTCAGTCTGCTGCCCACGGCAATAATCAAATCGGCACTCTCCGCCGCCTTGTTCGCCGCACTGTTGCCGGTCACGCCGATGCCGCCCATATTCCAGGGGTTGCTGCTTTCCAAGGCGCTTTTGCCCGCCTGGGTTTCCCCGATGGCAATACCGTATTTCTTCGCCATTTCTCCCAGCAAATGCCCCGCCTCGGAATAACGTACACCGCCGCCGCAGATAAACATCGGCTTCTTGGCTGCCTTGATCTTCTCCAGCGCTGCGGCAAGCTCCTCTCTTACCGGCTCCGCCCTGCGAATGGCATGCACCCGCTTTGCAAAAAACGCTTCCGGAAAGCTGTAGCTTTCTCCCTGCACGTCCTGAGGCAGAGCAATGCACACCGCTCCCGTATCCGCCGGGGAGGTCAGCACACGCATTGCCTGTATCAGCGCCGTCATCAACTGCTCCGGTCTTTCAATTCTGTCAAAATACCTGCACACCGGACGAAAAGCGTCATTGGTGCTGAGGCTCAGGCTCTGGGGTACTTCCAGTTGCTGCAGCACGGGATTCGGCTGTCTGGTAGAGAATACATCCCCCGGAAACAACAGCAAAGGTATGCAGTTTACCGTCGCCGTTGCCGCCGCCGTCACCATATTGGCGGCTCCCGGTCCCACGGATGAGGTCACGGCAATGATTCTCTTTCTGTTGTGCTGCTTGGCGTAAGCCGTTGCCACATGTGCCATGCCCTGTTCGTTTCTTCCCTGGTAAACCCGCAGGCTCCCCGGATTTTCCTCCAGTGCCTGCCCGAGTCCTACCACATTTCCATGTCCGAATATCGTAAATATGCCGTCTACAAACTTATTTTCCCTGCCCTCCGACAAGACATACTGATTATCCAAAAACTTCACGATAGCCTGACCGACCGTCATCTTTATACCGCTCATATTCTCTCCTCGCATTCTTTCTTACGCTCTGCTGACGCTCTCGCCGTACTCCGCCTTCTTTGCCTTGATAAACTCCTTGATGGCTTCCACCGACGGCATATCCTCGGAGCATCCGTGGCTGGATACCAGCATGGATGCGCTGGCACTTCCCAGCTCCAGGGCGTCATGCATCTCATAGCCTTCCATAATAGCATACAGGAAAGCACTTGCATAGCCGTCACCGCCCCCGAAGGACTTCAATGCCGTTACCGGGAAAGGTTTGATGGAATAGCTCTGTCCGTCCTTGGTATAAGCCGTAGAGCCCTTCTTGCCGTGCTTGATGATGACAATCTTTGCATTTTCCCATAAAGCCGCCGTTTCCTCATCACTTAAGCCCGGCTTGATCAGGCTCTGGGTCAGCTCGTATTCCTCCTTGGAGCCCAGAATAATGGCGCTGTCCCTTGCCACAATGGAATAATAAATGGCAATCTCATCCTTATTTTTCCAGTTATACGGTCTGTAATCAATGTCAAAGATAACCGGCGTGTCGGTATTCTTGGCAAACTGTAAGGCTTTCAGGCAAGCCTCTCTGGAAGGAGATTCGCACAGCGCCGTTCCGGAAATCAGGAGGGCTTTTCCTCTTGCAATATACTCCTGGCTCACATCCTCCGGCTCCAGCGCAAGATCTGCCGCCATATTTCTGTACATCAGAATACTGCTCTCATCCGGACTTAAAATCTCCGTAAATGTCAGTCCCAGCTTTTCGCCTTTCTCGGCTCTTTTGATGGCGCCGGTATCAATGCCCTCTTTCTGAAAATAATCTATAACAAAATCACCGAAGCGGTCATCCGATACCCTGGCGATAAAGCCTATTTTCTTGCCCAGTCTTGCCATACCCACCGCAATATTGGCAGGAGATCCTCCCACATACTTCTTATAGGTCTGACTTTCCGCCAGAGTCTTGAAATAATCCACCGGATTAAAGTCAATCGCCACACGCCCCATCAGTATCAGGTCAAACTCTCTGCTTTGGTCAAATTCCACATATTTCATTGCTTTTCTCCTATCCCATCTTCTTTAAGGTCTTTGTTTCAAATGACTCCTTGCAGGCGTAGGCTATTTTCGCAGCCTGTGCGCCGTCATACACGCCCAGAGATGGCTTCTCGCCGCTGATCACGCAGCGCAAAAACTCCTCCATCTCCTTTACGTATGCTACTTCAAAACGCTCCAGGAAGTTTTGGCTGCATTCCTTTCGCACACCGCTTGCATCCAAAATCTCCAAAAGGTTTTTCTGCGGTACATTGGCAATGCGCAAAATACCCTCCGTGCCGATAATCTCCGTTTCCACATTATAGCCGTGCGGCGCCGTTCTTCCTGCAAATAAAAATGCCATCGCATCATTGTCAAATTTCATCAGGCAGGATACATTGTCCCCGTCATTATACTTTGCAAATTCTTCAAAGGCATAACAGCCGCCGATGGCATAGGCTTCCACCGCCTCCGCTCCCAAAAACCAGCGGCACAAATCAATGTCGTGGACGCACATATCCAAAAACTCACCGCCGCTGTGGGGCGCATAGGCAATCGCACCGGCAATGTCCCGCACCGGGTCCTGGCTGTAGCTTCTGACCATGAAAGGTTTGCCGATTTCCCCCCTGTCGATTCTTTCCTTGGCGTCTTTGTAGGAAGGGTCGAATCTCCGCATAAAGCCCGGCATAATAATCAGATTCGGATATTTTTTCTCCAGCTCCACCAGATACTCACACTCCTCCACCGTAACTCCCAGAGGTTTCTCGCAGAAAATATGCTTTCCCTGCTCCAAAGCCAGCTCAATCTGTCTGCAGTGCAGGCCGGAAGGAGAGCTGATGGAAACGGCATCCAAGCTTTCATCTTTTACCATCTCGGCATAATCCGTATATATTTTTTCGATGCCCCATTCTTCCTTACACTTTTGCAGCGCCTTCTCATCAATGTCACAGAGCGCCGCAAGCTCCGCGTCCTGCAGACGGAATCTTAAATTGTACGCATGCTGCCTGCCCAATCTTCCCAAGCCGATATGTCCTACTCTTATTTTTCTCATTACTTTACGCCTTCTTTCTGTTCTTTCTCATATCAAAGATAACCGCACCTACGATAATCAAGCCCTGAATAATGTTCTGGAGATATGCATTTACGGAGAGCAGGGTAAAACCGTTGGTGATCACACCCAAAATCAAAGTACCCACAATGGTGCCCCACACCGTACCGATACCGCCGGAATGGCTGGTTCCGCCTATGGTGGTCGCCGCAATGGCAATCAGCTCCCATCCGGTTCCCACCGTCGGCTGGGTGCTTCCCGTTCTGCCGATGGAAATCAGGGCGCAAACGCCTGCCAGAATACCGGAATACATATAAATCAAAGCGATGTTTTTCTTTACCTTAATACCGGAAATCTCCGCCGCATGGATATTGCCGCCGATGGCATAAACACTGGCGCCGAAACGGGTGTATTTCAGCAAAATAAAGGTAATGATGATGATAATGATGTAAATGACCACCGGCACCGGAACTGTGTTAAACAGCTTTCCGCCGAAGAAATTAAATGCCGGATTCAGGTTGCTCACAGGCTTTCCTGCGGTATACATCAGCGCCGCACCTCTTGCCGCCGTGTACATACCGAGGGTTGCGATAAATGCCGGAATACCCGTACGGGCAATCAGACTTCCGTTAATATAGCCGCACAAAGCGCCGATGCCGATGGCAAGCAATACGCTGACAAAAATCGGCAGCATCGGTGCATCCGGTCTGATTTTGGAGGTGGCATCCGCCAACTGTCCGAAGCTTGCCGTTACCACTGCGGAAAAAGCCAGCACGGAGCCCACGGACAAGTCAATGCCCTTGGATATGATGACCAAGAGCAGACCCAGCGCCAAAATACCGTACATGGAGCTTTGGGTCAACAGGTTCATAATATTGTTGATGCTCAAAAACTTCGGTTCTTTGATGGAGATTGCCACCACCATGACCACCAAAATCAGCACGATGCCGTACTTGTTGATAAAGGACATCACCGCCGCCTTGTCCACAGACTGCTTTTCGTTTCCTGTCGGTGCAGGATTTATCGTTTTGTTTTCCATTCCGTATCTCCTCTTATCTCTTGTTTTTTCCTGTTGCATAGGTCATCAAAAGCTCCTGGTCAAGCTCCGCACGGCTCAGCTCTCCGCTGACTCTGCCCTCGTGCATCACGATAACCCTGTCGCTCATACCGATGATTTCCGGCAGCTCCGAAGAAATCATAATGACACATTTTCCCTGTGCCGCCAGCTCGGAAATCAAGCCGTAAATCTCCGCCTTTGCACCTACATCGATACCTCTGGTAGGCTCGTCCAGAATCAGAATATCCGGCTGAGTCAAAAGCCAGCGGGCAATCAGTACCTTCTGCTGGTTTCCGCCGCTTAAATTCTGTATCAGCGCTTTGGCGGACGGGGTTTTGATGTTAATGGAGCGTATATACTCCGCCACATCCTTATCCATCATCCCGTAATCCAGGAATCCGGTTTTCACGTACTTATCTATATTGCTGCATATTGTATTGTAATGCACCGTCAGCATCGGGAAGATACCGGTCTGGCGTCTGTCCTCCGTCAAAAGCGCCAAGCCGTGGGCGATTGCATCCACCGGCGTTTTGATATCGACTTCCTTGCCCTTTATCTTAACGGTACCGCTTGCCTTGTGTCTTGCACCGAAAATGGTTTCCATAATCTGCGTGCGTCCGGAGCCCACCAGCCCCGCAAAGCCGAGAATCTCTCCCCTGTGCGCCTTAAATTCCACATCAAAAAACTCTTTTCCGTCGGAAAGACCCTGCACTTCCAAAATGGCCTCTCCCCTTTGACATTCCTTCTTCGGATACAGATTGCTGACCTCTCGTCCCACCATCATCCGAATCATCTCATCCACCTGAATGTCCCGAATATCCCTGCTGCCGATCAGCTCGCCATCTCTGAATACGGTTACCTTGTCACAAATCTCGTAAATCTCATCCAGCTTGTGGGATATGTAAATAATGCTTCTGTTTTCCGACTTTAAACGCCTGATGATGCTGTAAAGCTGTGCAACCTCTTTATCCGTCAAGGCGGAAGTCGGTTCATCCATAATGATAATCTTTGCGTCATAAGAAATCGCCTTGGCAATCTCTATCATCTGAATCTTGGCAACCGTCAGATTCTTCATCAGCTGGGTCGGCTTCTCATTAAGGTCAACCTCCGCCAGAATCTTTCGGGTCATTTCATGCATCTTCTTGTAGTCAATAAGCCCCAGCCCGTTGACCGGCTCTCTGCCGAGCCAGATATTTTCGCTGATGGTTCTGTGTTCTATCGGGCTGAGCTCCTGATGAATCATCGAAATTCCCATCTTCAGCGCCTTTTCCGTATCGTAGTGGCTGATGGTTTTGCCATCATACCATATCGTCCCCTCCGTAGGAGGTTGTATTCCGATCAAGCATTTCATAAGGGTGGATTTGCCCGCACCGTTCTCACCCACAAGTGCATGTACCTCTCCACTGTTCAGCGTAAAATTCACGGATTTTAAAGCCCGAACACCCGGAAATGTCTTTGATATATTTTCCATTCTCAGTATCTCTCTTGTTTCCATCCACCGTTCTCCTACTTTTTATCAGTCTTTTCGCCTTTTTGCGGCTCTTATGAAATCTTAAGGGGACCTTTGACGGGTCCCCCTTTATGTCTTCTCTCCGCTATCCTGCAGGCTTATTTTTTGAAGTCCGCAACATTCTCCTTTGTTACAAGCTGGAACGGAATGTATTCCACTTTCTCTGCCGGAGGATTACCCTGGATTGTATCGTGCAAAATCTTGATGGAAGTGCCGCCCTGGCCGTTTGCATCCTGGAATACCGTACAGGTCAAAGTTCCTTCCTCTACTGCCGTAAGCGCATCCGGAATCGCATCCAAACCGGCTACCGCCACCTTATCCAGCATATTGTTGTTCTTCAGAGCCTGAATCGCACCAAGCGCCATCTCATCGTTATTGGCAATCACCGCCTTCAGCTCATCGCCGTAGGTTGTAATATAGTTCTCGGTAATGGAAAGTCCCTGATCTCTTTGCCAGTTTCCGGTTTCCTTTGCCAGAACCTTAACATTCGGATATGTCGTGGAAATCACTTCCTCCACACCTTCGGTTCTCTTTGTGGTCGCCTCGTTTCCAAGGATACCCAACAGGATTGCCACTCCGCCTTCTCCGCCGATTTTCTCGCCGATGTAGTTCATCTGCATCTCTCCGCCTGACTTCTCATTGGAGCCTACATAGAATACATTGTCCGGAATCGTATCTTCCTGTCCCGCATAAGGGTTTCTGTTTACATACACCAGCGGAATACCCGCATCCTGTGCAGCCTTGGTAATCGGCGCCATCGCACTGGTATCCGTAGGAACCACAATCAAACCTGCCACGCCCTTCTCAATCAGTGAATTTACAAGGTCTTGCTGCTTAATTGTATCTTCCTGGCTGTCCATAACGGAAATCTCAATATTGTTTTCCGCCGCGTACTTTTGTGCCGCCTCCAGAATATAGGTCTGGAAGGTGTCGTTTAAGTTGTTGATAACATAGCCTACAACAATTTTCTCTCCTGTCGCGGCTGCCGTAGTGCTTTCACCGGCTGCCGTTGTTTCCCCTGCCGCCGCTGTCGTCGTTTCCGCTGCCGCCGCTGTTGTTGTCGTTGTTGTCGTTGTGCCCGCACATGCTGTCAGTGCAAATGCTGTGATGATACCACAGACTGCCATTACCATTTTTCTTACATTTTTTTGCATAACCTTTCCTCCATTTTATTTTACGGACCTACAGTCCGGTTTTTTCCTTGATAAACGCCCTTGCCTTCACGGCATACTCGAAAGGATTCGCAATCGCCGGATCCTGCTCCGCCTCTACAATAAACCAGCCCTCATAATCCCGTTCGCCCAAAATCCTGAATACTTCCGTAAAGTCCACATCTCCATCGCCCGGCACGGTAAAGGTTCCCAGTCTGACACCTTCCAAAAAGCTCTTGTGCTCCGCCTTTACCTTATCCACTACCGCCCGGCGGATATCCTTCAAGTGTACATGCACGATTCTGTCCACATACTTGCGCAAAACGCTGACATAATCATCTCCGGAATAGGCAAGGTGCCCCGTATCATACAAAAGATGTACCAGCTTCGGATCCGTCATCTGCATCAGTCTGTCAACTTCCGCCTCGGTCTGCACGCCTGTACCCATATGATGGTGATAAGCTATCTTCATCCCCTTTTCCTGCGCCAGAGCGCCCAATTTTTCCAGACCTCTCGCCAAAAGCTCCCATTCCGCATCGTTAAAGATGTACTTCTGCTCAAATACCGGCGTTGACATCTGCCCCTGTATGCTGTGCCCCTGTTCTGAAACAACAATAACCTTTGCACCGAAGCGATGCAGGAAATCTCTGTGGCTGATAAAGGCCTCCATGGTTTCCTCATAAGGCTTGGTTGTCAGAAAGGATGAGAACCAGGCGCCTGCTATGCTCATATTCCGGATATCCAGACGTCTTTTCAGCAAATCCTCATCATGTCTTGGGTACTTATTACCTACCTCACAGCCGCGAAAACCTGCCAGAGCCATCTCGCTGACACACTGCTCGAAGGTGTTCTCGCTTCCCAAATCCGGCATATCGTCATTTGTCCACGCAATCGGTGCTATTCCAAGCTTCACTTTCTCAAACACTTTAGCTTCCTCCTCTTTTACAAAGCTTTACAACTTTATATTGATTCTTTATGAACTTTACAGAGAGTTTATATAAACTCTATATGTCATTATTGTAATGTGCTCCGGAATATTTGTCAATTTGGAGTATTTCATATATTTAACTTATTCATTTTGTGTATTTTGTTGAGAGAAAAGGCAAAAGCTGAGGGGAACTTTTCGCTTTGAAAAGCTCCCCTCAGCTTAGTTCTTCATCAAATGTCAAACGATGGCGGTGCATCTTCTTTTCTCTTCCCCGCCTTATCAAAGTACCGATGTAAGGCTCGCTCCGTTGCCGCAACAGAAAGCAACATTACCGTAAGCTGCAAAACGGAAAGTCCCCCGACAAAAATCCCGACGATATCCTCTCCCTTTCCCCACACCGCCAACATGAGCAGTGCCGAGAGCGGCAGCATCGTCAAGCCCCATTTTACCCAAACCTTCCCGCAATAAATCTGCGCAAAGTCCCAGGTATCCTGATTTTTCATTGACATCGTCGTCCGATAACCATATATGTTGTTGATTTTTTTTGGAGGACACTTTTTCATATGGTATCCGAATCCTATCATCAACAGCGGCGTCAATGTCAACATAAACAGCATACATAGCCAAAATACCACCTTATCATCTCCTTTCCGGTTGTTTTTTAAAAGTATAGCATATTCAGGCAGAAATGTATATATTCAGGCATTTGACAGGCGAACAGATAAAAGCTGCAATCAAAAACAGAACCGCCCCAAAGAGCCGTTCTGCCTTCTTCTTTACTTCTTCTGAATATATTTTCTGATGTCCAGGGCGATAGCCACAACGATAACCACACCTTGTACAATGTACTGATAGTTGGTATTGATACCCAAAAACTGCATGGATGATTTCAACAACTCAAACACCAATACACCGATGACGCAACCGGAAATTCTTCCGATACCGCCGTTTACGGACACACCGCCGATGGTACAAGCCGCAATCGCTTCCAGCTCGTATCCCTGTCCCATGTTTACGGAGGTACCGCCGGATTTGGCGCCTAAGATAAAGCCTGCAATCGCATACAGCACAGCCGCCGTTACATAAATGAGAATCTTCGTTTTCTTGACATTTACACCGGAAACCTCTGCCGCCGCTTCATTTCCGCCTATGGCATACATATATTTCCCATGCCTTGTCATATTATAAATAAACCACATTACCGCGCCGGCAATAAAGGCAATGATGAACAGATTCGGCAATATGCCGAAGGAGCCGTTTGCCACACTTGTATAATCATCCCTGAAGCTGCCGATAGGAGTCGCATTCGTATAAACCAGGCAAATACCGTATACCACAAGCTGCATACCCAAGGTACCGATAAATGCGGGTACATGCAGGTAGGAAATAATCCAGCCGTTAATCAGACCGATCAGCGCACAAAGTGCAATGGTTAGCAGTAAAACAATAATGATATCCAGGGTAAACAACAACGGATAAGGAACACCTGCCGCCGTATTCTGCACGATATTCTGCGCCGCCGTCGGATTGAACATTCCGACAATGCTGACAATGACACTGTGCAGCTGCGGATAAAACTTACCTGCCGCATCCGGTCTTTGCAGAAGCGTACCGGAAATACAAGCCGCAAGACCTACCACACGTCCCGCCGAAAGATCCGTTCCTCTTGTAATCAGGCAGCCGGACACACCAAAAGCGATGATGACGCGCGCCGCCGTATTCACGGATATATTTTTCAGATTCTCAAAGGAAAAGAAGTTATCCTTCCTAATACCCGTAGTCAGCACCAACAGCAGCAGCACAATGATGATGCCGTTGTCCAATAACACCTTTTTCATATCTATATTTGGCTTCGCAGCCAAGGTTTTATTCGTAGACATTTCCATATCCTCCTCTATTAAAATTGCGTAGCCAAATGCATGATGTTTTCCTGGGTAGCATCCCCTTTGTCAAGCTCACCCGTAATTCTGCCGTTGCACATTACCAGAACCCTGTCCGACATACCGATCAGCTCCGGCATTTCGGAAGAAATCATAATGATGCCCTTTCCCTGCTTCGCCAAATCAAGCATAATCTGATAAATTTCATACTTGGCGCCTACGTCTATACCTCTGGTAGGCTCGTCCATAATCAGCACATCCGGATTGTTGGCAAGCCATCTGGCAATGATGACCTTTTGCTGATTTCCGCCGGATAAGGACTGAATCAGAGTCTTATTATCCGGTGTTTTAATCCTTAACTTTGCCACATTCTCATCCACCACCCGGGTGATTTTGGCATGGTTCAGTACAAAGCCCATATCCAGATAATGATTCAGGGAAGAAATGCCTACATTGTCCGATATGGACAGGCAGCCCAGAATACCCGTTCCTCTTCTGTCTTCCGTAATCATACCGATGCCGTTGCGAATCGCATCCGCCGGTCTGTTGATTTTTACTTCCTTATTGTTTACCTTGATCTTTCCCGCTTTTACGTGGCGCAGCCCGAAAATCGCCTCCATCAGTTCCGAGCGCTGGGAGCCCACCAAGCCGCCAAAGCCGATGATTTCTCCCCGACGCAGCTTGAAACTGCAGTCTTTAAAGGATTTGTCATGGATACTGCTTAATCCCTCTACCTCCAAAACGGTTTCTCCAAAATTCTGCTCTCCCTTATCGGGATAAATATTGGACAGCTCCCGCCCCACCATTTGTCTGATGATCTCGGCATCGGAAATATCCTTCATATCCCAGGTTCCCACATAGGTGCCGTCACGCATAATGGTGATTTCATCCGCAATCTCCCGAATCTCCGCCATTTTGTGGGAGATATAAATCAAAGATACGCCTCTGCTGCGCAGATCCCGAATAATCCGAAACAAACCCTCCACCTCATTGTCCGTCAACGAGGAGGTTGGCTCGTCCAAAATAATGATATTGGCGCCCTGAGATACTGCCTTCGCAATCTCCACAGACTGCATCTGCGAAATGGATAAGGTTTGCAACAGGTCCTTCGGGTTAAAGTCCGCCTTTACTTCTTCCAGCCATTTTTTTGCTTCGCTGTTCATCTTGTCATGATCCACCATCTTAAAAGGCCCGAAGGCTTTGGTCGGATACCGCCCAAGATACATATTTTCCGCAATGCTTCTGGCAGGAACCGGCTGCAGCTCCTGATGCACCATGGCAAGCCCTTTTCGCAAGGCCTCTTCCGGATTATGGATATGTGTTTCCTGTCCATCTACGAATATCTTGCCCTCATCCATTTTGTAAATTCCAAACAAGCACTTCATCAGCGTGGACTTACCCGCACCGTTTTCTCCCATCAAGGCATGCACGCTTCCCGGCCTTACACGAAAATGTATGCCGTCCAGCGCCTTCACACCCGGAAAGCTTTTGGATACGCCGCTCATTTGCAATCTGTATTGTTCAGACATTCTCTGTTCTCCTTTCAAAAATCGGGTGTGCCTATTCAGAAGACACACCCGATATTTCAGTTTTTATCTTTCTTGCCAAAAAGATTATTCACTTTCTCGATTACTTAACCAATTCCAGAATCTCTGCCGCCTTGTCCTTGGTAACCTTTACGTAGTCAACGCCGATTTTGCTTTCTACTTCCTTGCCCTCTGCAAAGCTGGCGGCTGCATCGCCTGCCGTTCTTGCCTGACTCAGGAAATCGTTGAATACCGTACCGGTCATCTTGCCTTCCGCTACGTTCTGGCAAACCTCTGCAAGCGCATCCACACCTACGATGTAAATGTCTTCGCCCACGGTTCTGTTTGACGCTTTAATCGCCTCCAAGGCACCAAGTGCCATCGCATCATTGTTGGAGAATACAACCTCCACCTTGTCACCGAACTGTGTCAAAGCATCCTGCGCAATCTGCTGACCCTTTGCCTGATCCCAGTCACCCCTCTGTATCAAAAGCTGCTCTGTCTTAATGCCTGCATCCTCCAGGGCTTTGACGGAATATTCTGTTCTGTACTGTGCGTCTACGTTTTCAGGATCTCCCTGAATCATAATGTAGCTTACTACGCCGTCGCCGTTTACATCACCCTTGTTTGGAAGCTCTGCAATCATCTCTCCCTGGAAGGTTCCGGACTGTCTTGCGTCTGCGCCTACATAAGTAGCCTTGATGCCTTCCGTCTTCCATCTCTCGATTTCCGCCGCATCCGGCTCTCTGTTGATGTAAACAACCGGAATGCCCGCATCTGCCGCAAGCTTTGTCACTGTCGGTGCGGAAGAAGACTGTACCAGGTTCAAAATCATAATATCCACGCCGTTGGCAATGAAGTTGTTAATCTGGTTTGTCTGCTCTGCCTGGTCATTCTTTCCGTCCTGTATCGTAATGTTCTCTGCCTTGAAGCCCTTTTCGATCAGGTATCTCTCCAGCTCCTGACGATACAGGGTCATGAAGTTGTCATCAAATTTGTAGATGGAAATACCCACCTTCACCTCGCTTAAGTCCTTGCCCTCTGTCGCCGCTGCAGTGCTTTCTGCCGCTGCTGCCGCACTTGTGCTTTCCGCTGCCGCCGCTGTTGTACTTTCCGCCGCTGCCGCTGCCGTAGTCGTTGCCTGCTGTGTACCTGCGCATGCCGCGGTTGACAATACCATCGCAGACGCCAATGCCGCTGCAAATACTTTCTTTGTTAATCTCATAATACATCCTCCATACTCGTTCATTTGGTTTAGGTATAACTTTTGTTGATGTTCACATTTTATTCTTTTTTTGGACACATTTCTATAGGATTTTTTTGGAAAATGTATTGAATTTTTTTGATATATGCCGTTTACTCACCCGTCAGCGCTTCCTGTCCCACTTTGTAGTAACGCTGCGTCATTCTTGCCGATATTTCCTCCGGAAAGGCTTTGTTCAGGCTTGCATATACGGCGATATGGATGATGGCTTTTGCATAACCGTCGATATCATTGGCTACCGTTCCGTACATTTTTCCGTTTCTCACGGATTCTATGGCGGCAGGAATCCCGTCTATACCTACCACCTTAATGCCCCGAAGATCATTTTTTCGCTCTATCGCCTCCAGCGCCCCCATTGCCATATCATCATTATTGGAAATAACCAGTTCAATCTGCGATGCATATTCCTCCAGCCATGCTTCCATCAAAGCGGAGGCTTGGCTCCTCTCCCAGTTGGCAATGCCTCCCGCCAGCTTATGAATAGGTACCCCCGCATCCTGTAAGGTCTGAATGCTCCATTTGGTGCGAATCAGGGAATCCTGATGGCTGACTTCACCCTCCAAAAATACATATTCCACCATGCCGTTGCCGTTCAAATCCAGTGCCCCTGCATCCTTTCGGTACAGCTCCACCAAAATATTGCCCTGCTCCGTCGCCTCCTCTTTGGGATCCACTCCCACATAATAAAGCTTCTCATAGCGCTTCATATCATCCTCTGAAGGTCTGCGGTTAAAAAACACCAACGGAATATCCTTTTGCATGCACTTGTCGATAATATTGGACACATTGGTTCTGTCCACCGGATTGACACAAAGCACATCATAATCCAGAGATATGAAACGCTCCGCCTGCCTGTCCTGCAAAGCCTGATCGCCGGCGGCATACACCACCTCGATATTGACCTTCACCGGATTATCCTTTTCAAAAGCCTTCACATACTCCTCTATTTCCTGCCTCAGACTGGATATGAAAACATCATCGGAACGGTACAAGAGCACTCCGATTTTCAAGGAATCCTTTTGTACTTGGGTGTTTTGCGCCTCTTTTTTCAGCAACAAAAGGGCAAGTATCGTAAACCCTAACAAAACCGCCGCCACGGCAAAGATTTTTGTATATTGTTTCATCCTCTTCCTCTATTCTATCGGATAAAGCAGGCGCAGGTTCTCCTCCTCCTGCAAATCCTCTTTATCAATAAACTTTCCTTCTATACGCAGCTTCTGATAAGTCCCTCTGTATTCAATCATTTCCACCGCCGTCTTAACGGACAGATAACCGATTTTGTAGTCATCCCAGTAAACCAGTCCTCCAACTCTGCCTCGATGAAGTTTGCTTACAATATAACTGCTGCTGCCAAGGCCGTAGATGCCGCCTATGCTGTTCTTGTATACGTCGCTGCCCTCCACAATCTGCAGCAGCTTTTGAAAACTGGGTCTGTCCAGGGCAAGCGCCACCCTTTCTTTATTGCCTGCAGAGTCGGGATACACAAAGCTTTCGATCTCACGACGAAAGGCATCCTTCTCCTCGCTGTCGTCGATAAAACGCAGCTCCACCTCCGTCTGCGCAAAAATCTGCTCCAGAGCCGCGTAGGCCTCCGCATTGCCGTAATTTTGCCTGCCGTGGGCAAACAAATAAAGCTCCTCCAACTGCGGATGCCGCAGCCGTATCTGCTCCGCCAAAAGCTCGGCAGCCCCCGCAAAATCCGGCTCCAGAGCGCTGTAAGCAAATTCGTACTCCTCATCCCCCACAATCACCAGAGGTAAGTCCTGTACCAGTTCCTTACTCAACTCCATACCGTGAGGCTCCAGCACTAGGGCATCCGCCCCTTCCTGCCGCTCCGCCCTGATGATATCCGCCTGCTGCCCCACGTCCTGCAGGTCATACAGAGTCAGCAGGTTGATATCCACATTCAGCTCCGCCGCCGCCTGTTCCACACCCTTTTTAAAATTTTCATAAAACGCCTCATTGGTGTCCCGCAAAACCACGGAAACCTGATACACTTTCTGCCGCTCTTCCTGAATCAGCAAATCGGTGGAAGAAAGCAGGTACAAGACGAGCAGCACAAGGATGCCTCCCGTCCAAAAAAATATTCCCTTCTTATCCATTAACTTCCCCCATACTCCGCAGCGGCAATATCAGACAGATACAGGTTCCCTCATCCGGCTCCGACTCTATCCGCAAACCGTATTCTTCACCGAAATACAGCTTAATCCGCTCATTTACGTTGCGCACGCCGATGCCGGAGCCTTTTTTGCTGCTGACCAGTCTGTCCTGTTTTAAGAGAGCATCCGCCTGCTCCCTCGTCATGCCAAGCCCGTTGTCTGCAATCCGAAAATGCAGCTCCTGTCCCACGCGCTCCACCGAAATCCGAATCATCCCGTCCCCGTCCATAAACTCCATGCCATGGTAAATGGAATTTTCCACCAAAGGCTGCAGCATCAGCTTTAAGGATGCATACTCCAAAATTTCTTCATCCACCGTAATTTCATAATCAAACTTATTCTTAAAGCGCATCTGCTGTATCATCAGGTAGTTGCGGACATGCTCCAACTCATTGCCCACGCTGATAATGCTTTTCCCCTTGCTTAAAGAGATGCGGAAAAATCTGGCCAGCGCCGTCACCACCCGTACCGCTTCCGACTTTTTTTCATTTTCTATCATCCATACGATGATATCCAGCGTATTGTACAGGAAATGCGGGTTAATCTGGGACTGCAGGGTGGCAAACTCGCTTTTTCTCTTCTCTTCACCCTCCACCATAATATCCTGCATCAGGCTCTTAATCCGGGCGGACATATCCTTCAAGGAATTGCCCAGGTGCATAATCTCGTAAGAGCCGCCGATATGGATTTGGGCGTCCATGTTTCCCGCCTCCAATTCATTCACCGACTTTTCCAGAGCCTTAATCGGATCCGTAATGATGTAGGAAATGTAAGCATTGATGACGGATACCATAAAAATAATGCAGGCGATGACAAATACCATAAAAAGCTTCGTTTTGATGGTATTTAAGGCAAGCCCTCTATTGGGGCTGACCCCCACAATTTTCCAACCCGTATAGCCCACGCTTTTCGTCAATACGCTGCGCCTTACCCCTTGAAAATACTCATCCGTCAGACCGTCGGCATAGGCGAGGGCAGCCTCGTTGTTTTCGCTCTCCAGCCCCGCATAAATCAACTGCAGCTTCGGATGGTACAACAGCTCCCCGCCGGCATCCATCAGGTAAATGTACGAGCCGCTGCCGAAGGAGATATTATCCACCAAATGCGCCACGCTGGAATAGTCAATGTCCATCAGCAAAAGAGCCTGCTCGCTCTTTCCGTTTGCGGTAATCTCCACCGCCCTTGCCATACTGATGACCCATTTGTAGGCATTTTCATTCTGCACAAAAATACGCTGCACATGAGGCTTGGAAAAGTAAATGCTTTCCGCCTCCGACAGACTTTCCAAAAACCAGGCTTCCTTTCGCAGCTCATAGCCCTCCTCCATCCTGGCGGCGGGCACGCTAAGGAGCATATCTCCGGAGGCGGAAAAAAGAGCGATATTTTGTATCATATCTTTATGGTTGTCATAGAGCAGAAAAATGTCCTGACTGACGGAGCTGTCGGATATATCCGCATTCTTAATAACCCCATAGTAAATAGAGTCCGATAATCTGATGATGCTTCGAATATACTTGTCAATGGAAATATTCACCTGATTGACCAGATTGACATTTTCTTCCTTGATGCTGCTTTCCAACTGTGCGGACAGCCTGCTGTATATGGCAAGACTGATGAACACGGCAGCCAGCACCGCCGTCACCGTAAAATATACAAATATTGAGTTTCCTATACTGGGCTTTTTCTTATTCATCCCTTTTCTCTTCTATTTTTCCGTCAGATTTCTGTATTTGCTCGGAGAAACACCGTATTTTTTCTTGAACACATAGCTGAAATAATTCTGCTCCGCATAGCCCACCATGCTTGCAATCATATAGGTCTTATAATCCGTGGTATTCAAAAGTTCCACCGCTTTGTTCAGCCGCAACTCCGTAATATAGGCGATGCAGGTCTGACCGGTTTCCTTTTTGAACAGGGTGGAAAAATATGCCGCCGACATATGCAGCTGTCTACATATCACCTCCACCGTCAGGCTTTCATCCCGATAATTTTCCTGTATATATGCCTTAGCGTCCACAATGACCTGCTTGCTGGTATTCTCCCGCTTTTCCTGTATGTTCAAATGAATCTTTAAGCAAATATCATAAAACCAGCTCTCCAGAATCTCCGGATTTTTTAATTTATCCGCAAGCAGCATAAAATCTCCGCCCGCCTCATCAAAATGCTGCAAATCCATATCATACTGCTGCATCAGGCGGATAATCACGCTGACCATACTGAGAATATACGCCTGCTGCTGGCGCAGATGCACCTTGGCATGGAGCAGCTTCTCCATGGTTTTATCCACAAAGCTTCTGATGCGCTCCTCCGGTCCGAACTTGATTACGGCGCTCAGCTCCTCATCTTCCCTGTCGTCAAAATACAAAACGCCGGCGGTACGGGGCTCCACGTCCTGAATATAAATCAGCTCCCCCTGCCCCACAATCTGCTTATAGCCCAAGGCTTCCAAAGCCCCTTGGTAGGACTCTGCCAGGTCTTCCATTCTCTCTCTCGCCATTCCCAGTCCCATGCTGATGGTGATGCCCAAAAGCCGCTTGCTTTCCTTGCAGATCGCCCGCAAAATATCCATCAGCCTTGCCCTTGACTGCTTCTCGTCCAAAGCAATGATCAGCAGGATTTTGGCATCTGTCAGAGAATTGAAAACGCTGCAGCGGTGGTATTCCCCCAGCTTATCGCCGATTAAATCAATCAAGGACAAAGACAGCAGTTCTTTTTGCAGACCCAGTTTCGCATCCACCGGCATCTTGTCATACTCGATGTCCACGCAAGCCGACATATACTTTTTTGCTCCTGCGATATCAATGCCGTATTCCTCCAAACGCAGCCCGATTTCCGCCGTACTGAGCTGCCCGTTCACCAGATGATTTAAAAACTGGCTCTTTAACAGCGGCAGGTTTACCACATAATGCTCCCGCAGTCTTGCAATATCCCGTCTGATTTCTATTTCCGCATCCAGATTTTTCTTGATTTTGGCAAAGATTTCGCTCAACTCCTCGTTGTTTACGGGCTTTAAAATGTATTCGCTCACCCCCAGGCGAATGGCTTCTTGGGCATATTCAAAATCGTCAAATCCCGAAAAAATCACAAATTTCAGGGCGGGATGCTTGCTGTGGGCACATTGAATCAATTCCAAACCGTCCATATAGGGCATACGGATATCCGTCATCACCACATCCGGCTCATAGAGGTCTATTTTTTCCAAAGCATCCTCGCCGTTTTCTGCATCCCCCACCACACGAAAGCCCAGATTTTCCCAATTCACCTGCCGGATGATGCTTGTGCGGACTTCTTCCTCATCATCCACCAGCATTAACTTGTACAAATCCATATCAGCGCATTGTGCTTTCATCTAAAACAATGGTAAAGGGACCGTCATTGACCAGACTTACCTTCATATCCGCGCCAAATTCCCCCTGCTCGGTCTTTACTCCCAGGCTTCTTGCCTTATCCACCATATATTGGTACAGCTCCTTAGCTCTTTCCGGATCCCCTGCGCCGATGAAGCTCGGTCTGTTTCCGTCCTTGCAGCTTGCCAGCAGGGTAAACTGGGAAACCAGCAAAAGCTCTCCCCCTACATCTGCCAGCGCCAGGTTGGTCTTGCCGTTTTCGTCCTCAAAAATCCGCAGCTTCAGCAGCTTCTGCAAGTATTTGTCCACTACCGCCTCATCATCCGCACCGGCAACACCCACCAGAACCATCAGCCCTTTTCCGATTTCTCCCAGCAGCTTACCCTCTACCTTTACATCCGCCTGACTTACTCTTTGTATAACCAATTTCATATTCTTTGTACACGCCCTTATCCGGCGTTTTCCTCCTTATGCTCTTTATCCTCAAAACGAACGTATATTGTCATCCGTTTCGTCTTTTTCGATTTCCATAATCTGCAGCACATAGGGTGCGGCACCTTTCACCTGCACCTCTACCCTGTCCCCCACTTTATGTCCCAGCAATGCCTTTCCCAAAGGGGATTCAATGCTGATGCGCCCCTCCAGGGAATTACCCCGTATGGGCGTTACAATCTTGTAGCTTTCTTCTTCTCCATCCTCGATATCGCACACCCGCACCTTTTTTCCTAAGCCTACCTCATCCGCCTTTGCCCCGTCCTCGATGACGTGGGCAAAACGCAGCATTCTTTCCAGATAATGGATCCTGCTTTCATTTTGATTTTTTTCTCTTTTGGCGGCATAATATTCAAAATTCTCGGACAAATCTCCCTGCGCCCTCGCCTCCTTTACGGCGGCAATCAGCTCCGGTCGCAGCACCAGCTTGCGCCTGTCAATCTCCTCCTGAATTTTGGCGATGTCCGCCTTTGTCAGTTTTTCTCCCATTTTACTTCTCCCGATACTTCTTCCCTGCGCCCTTTACTATATCATTTTTTGGAGGATTTGCAATCATTTTGCCTCTCCCCCAATCAAGAAGAAGGGACTGCCGCAATAAATATTGCGGCGGCCCCTTACTCCTAAACCTATATTTTTAGCCGATAAAATGCATATAATCTTCCGGCACATCCCAAGCATATCGCTCCATGTCCACCAGCTCCTTTTCTCTGCCCTTTCCGTCCCCGGTTTTGATGAAGCCCACGCCCTCTGCTTCCAGAAGCTGTTTCTGCCTGTTTTCCCCGCCAAAGGCGAAGGCAGTGCTTAAGGCTCCTTCCTTAGTTACCACACGATGACAGGGAATCCGGGAAGGGTCCGGATTGACATGCAGAGCGTAACCCACTACCCGCGCCCAGGCGGGATTTCCCGCAAGCCTTGCCACCTGTCCGTAACTTGCCACACAGCCCTTCGGTATACGCTTTACCACGGTATAAATTTTTGCAAATGCAGATGCCTCTGTCATGCGCCCTCCCTTCTTTCTTATAGCGACAAGGAAACGCCGTCCTTGACGGCCTCCGCCAGACGGTCCTTTTCGTAACGCAGCTTCAGAGAAAAGAAAGCCTCATCCCGCTCCAGCAAATCAAAAAATATCTTGTCCCCCTCCCACAAAGGTAAGGTATGCAGCCGGGATTTTTCCACCCATTCCAGTCTTCCTTCGGTGCAGGCATCCGCCTCCACAAGCTCCCCCGCAAAAGAATCGGCAGTGTATAAAAACATATATTCCGTTTGATATACATCCGTCATAAAGGTAATCACACCCCGCAGCCTCCAGGAAAGCAGGCGCAGTCCCGTTTCCTCCTGTACCTCTCGCAGCAGGCATTCCTCCGGCGATTCATTTTCCAAGAAATGTCCGCCCACACCTATCCATTTGTCCTTATTGATATCCTTTTCCTTTTTGATGCGGTGCAGCATCAGGTATGCCCCATCCTTTTCGATGTAACATAGGGTTGTCAGCTTCGTTTTCATTCTCGTTTATTCCTTATTCTAAGATTTCCGGCACATGATGAGGCAGAAAATATAAATCCATGCTCCAGGTATCACCGATATAGGCGCTCACCATGGTTTCCGACTCGGCGTACCGCTCATACAGACGATACGGGTGATCCGTAAGCAAAGCCTTATCCAGTATCTCCTGCATCTGCGCCTTGTCCGTAATCGTTACCGTTTCGGTTTTGTATTCGCCGTTCTCTTCTCCATAATAATACCTGCTGTACTCTATTTTTGTAAAGTCCTCAGCCAAAAAACCGGTCTTCGGTACGATTCCCATCTCCTCCAAAACAGACCTCGTTGCGGCAAAGGAAGGGTACAGCGGATAATAGCCTACCGTATCAAAAGTATCCGCATACACAGCTGCCGCAATGCCAGAATGCTCAACAACGCCCTCCTCCATATTCAGCTGCTGCAATGCTTCCAGCTCCAAAGCAGCCTGTGACTCGGCGGTATGAAAACGAAGGGAAGCAAAAGGATACTCTCGGTTTCTGGTTTCTGCCGTCAAGGACCTTAAATCCTCCTGATAGGCCTTAAGCAAGGCATTTCTTAAAGCGCTATCCTCCAGGGAAATATGCATATCGGAAAAACCCACCCCGTTATAGTCCAGAGATACGATATCCTCCGGCCTTTGCTTAAGAATCGGATACAGGGCTTCCTTGTATGCAAGGTTATTATACACCGCTTCCAGCTCCTGTCTGATCTTTGTGGAATCGACAATATACTCCCGTACCACTTCTCTTCCGTTTTTCATTTGGTATGCAACAAGAACCCTTGTCATATCGGTCATATGCGGAGAAGATTTTTCCATTTCTTCGACACAACGGGCAGCCAGGGCAAGAATCGCTTCCGTATCCTGTATCTGTATCTGTCGCGCCTGCTCCAGGTAACTGTCCGTGCTGGAGTCTTCATATCTGCCCATCCCCCCTTCTATATCGGCATAAGCATTAGAACCCTGCCCATAGATACGTAATTTTCGGGTATACTGTTCCATGTTCGGCTCCAGAGCGTTACCGATAAGTCCTACACTCTTCACATCCTCCGCCCTTGGCACAAAACGATTCTGCCTCCAAAAATCAAAGAAAAAGGCGCAAAAGATCAGGACGGCAATCAGCATACACAGAGCCAGGTGCTCTACATGAGCAAACAATTTTTTAAAGTCGCTGTGATAGATAATCTCTATCACGCTGTGGCTGATGACGGAGCCTGCAAGCAGACCGAAAATAATCCAGCCAAAACCGCCGTTATCATTCTGAATATAATATCCCATCAGAATCGAAAATAAGGTAATCCAGACAACCAGAAGAAACTTTATCGGCACTTTTGTCCATGCAAAAGCCATGGCATGTCCTGCCGCCTCCGACGGCCTTTTTTTGTACACCAATAGTGCCGCCGCCAGAATCGGCAAAGCGACGCCCAAAGCAATGAGCCCTCGTTTTATGTCCCCAATCTCCCCTATCCGAAACATCCAGAAGAAGGCGGACCCCAAAAAACTCTGCTGCAGCACCTTATCACCGGGTATATATACATTTTTCCAAAAACTGCCAACATAGGCATAATACAAAACCGTAAGCAAAGGAATATAGAAGTAAAAAACACCGATAGCCAGCATTCCCACAAAGGTATTACCCGTCAGTAAAAATGCCAGTATTGCCGTTACATAAGCCAACAAAAAGCAGGCCGTGCGCAGAACAAAATGATACAGCCCGATACCGAAAACCGACATATCCTGCGTATGCATCGCCATCAATGCCGCCGCCAGTATGGTACACAGCAAATAAGGCAGGGCAAAAATCAAAAAGCCGTCCACGACCTTTACCGAGAACAAAAGCTCTCTTCTCAAAGGCAGACTGTGGTAAAAATCCACCTTTTTCTTGGACTGCAAATAAGCAAAGCCGGATATGGCAAGCACTATCGCCAAAAACAAAACGCATACGTTGAGCACAACATTATGGAGGGAAAGATACTTCGCAAATCCCTCTATCAAACTCTGCATTCTTTCCCGGGTATTTTCCCCCTCCGTTCCGTACCAGAAGCCGTCGCTCTTTATAAAAAGGGAAGCTACCACCGGCAGAGTAAAAAAGAACAGTACACAGGAGGCGGCAAAAGACCATAAGCGACTCTTGAAATCTTCCTTCAGTAAATTAAAAAATGAGTTTTTTGATGTCATAACCTTTCACCTCCGTTTCACTGATAAAAATCTCCTCCAGGCTAAGAGGAATCAATTCATAAAATACCGGGTGATAGGCTTCTATCTTTTCCCGAATCTCCTCTGCAGCGCCCCGAATCGTCAAGGTGTGGATACTGCCTGTCCGCTTACATTGTACAATATGCAAATCCGGCAGCCTGTCCACTTCTATCCCCATAGGGAAAACGCACTGCACCTTGTGTAGGTTCAGCTTCATATCCGCAATGTCCTTGGACAGGAGAATGCCGCCCTGATGTAAAATCCCCACGTGATCGCATATGTCTTCCAGCTCCCGCAGGTTATGGGAGGCGATAATCGGCGTCAAACCTCTGTCTTCCATAGCCTGGGCGAACAGGCTCTTCACTGCCTGGCGCATCACCGGATCCAAACCGTCGAAGGTTTCGTCACACAAAATATATTTGGTATTTGCCGCCAAAGCACAGGCAATACTGAACTGCTTTTTCATTCCTTTGGAAAAGGTATTGATTTTTCGCCCTGCCGACAATGCAAAGCCCTCCAAAAGCTTTTTAAAAAGCGTCGTATCAAAATGTGCATACACTGCCTGATAAAAATGCCGCATATCCTCCGGCGTGGTATTCGGCAGAAAATACTGATCATCCGAAATATAGAAAAACTTCTCTTTGGCTCTGATGTTTTCAAAGGCCGCTTCATCATCGATTAAAATCTCGCCCTCATCCGCCTGCAGCACCCCGCAGACCAGCTTTAAAAAGGTACTTTTCCCGGCGCCGTTGGTTCCGATCAGCCCGAATACATTGCCTTCTTTGATGCTTGCATCCACCCGATCCAATGCCGGAATATCTCCAAAACGCTTACTTAAGCCCTTTGCCTCTATCATATCCTATGCCCCTCTCTTTCTTTCATATCCCGACTGTACAGCTCCTGTACTTCCTGTAAAAGCTCCTCCTCGCTCATAACCAAACGAGCCCTTGCCACCAGGATTTTTAAATCCTGCCGCAGACTTGCTTTCTTAGCTTCCCGAATGCTTTGCAGATCCGATACGAAGCTTCCCACGCCCTTGACCGAATAGATAAATCCTTGACGCTCCAGCTCCAGATACGCTTTCTGAATCGTATTGGGATTGATGGACAGCTCTGTGGCAAGTGTTCGCACGGAAGGCAGCCTGTCCTCTGTTTTCAGGGCTCCCAACAGCATCAGATTGGACAGCTTATCCACCACCTGCTCGTATATCGCCCTTCTGTCCTTATTGTCTATAATAATCATAGAAGCTCCTTTCTAACTGTATTATTATAACTAATACAGTTAGTATAGACCAAGTTTTCTCCTTTTGTCAAGCCCGAAATCATGAAGATTGACCATGCAAACAATCATTATTTGTTGCTTAACGATCTTCAGCTGTTTGTTCGCTTTTGTTTATACTTCTTATGATAGCCTACATAAATTAGATTTTATGGGAGGCAATCACATATGAGCAATGCGGAACACATCAAAAACAAGCTCATTAAACTGCGTGAAGAGAAAGGGCTCACCCAAAAAGAAGTAGCCAAGCACATCAATATCAGTCAGCAGGGTTATTCTGCCTACGAAACCGGAGCTTCCATCCCCTCTATTGACGTCATTTCCTCCTTGGCTGATTTCTATGATTTGAATATTGATTATATTTTGCGAGATGACAGGCTTTTAAAAGACAATGAGATTCTTTACTCCTCTTTCAATGAAATACTGGTAGAGATTATGGAGAATGAGAATGACAGAAAATTGCTGGAGGAGTTCGCCAGATATTTGCTGTTCAGAAGAAGGAGAAAATCTGCAAGAAAGAAGGCGTAGGCCATTCGGCGCAAACGATAAAGGTCAAATAAAAAGTAGTGTAAACCCCCTTGGCTTGATGGAAAAATACGTAGCGCTAACCTAAACAAATTTTATGGTAAAGAGGCTGAATGGCAGATTTTGCGATTCAGCCTCTTATATATCTTACTTAGTATCTTTTTCAATTTAATTATGCCGGGGATAGTCATGGGGCGCTGACGATTTCATAACTGCTTCCGGTGAAATGCGAAATCTAAGACGGCTTGCATATAGCCTCCCGGTAAATCCGGAGCTTATACTCTTAGCAGGATAAATAACATATGCCGATTTCATAAAATCATACAGCTTCCTCAACGAAAATCGTCACCGCAAGTCCCGGTACAATGAGCCAAAAGAACAACTGCTGCATTTCGCTCCACCTTTCTATTGCATCCTATCGCTTTAACGTTTTCAGATACCGCTTACGCTCCTCCGGTATCCGAAAGCTCTCACAAGCCTTTTGTATGGTTTTGCGATGCACCCATACATCCAGGCGTTCCCTCTCCAGATAAACAATACCCGCTTCCCACTGCTTAGCTAAGGCTGTGGCAAAAAACCATGCCAGCATCATATTGACATAATATTCTTCGGAACGAACGGATGCCGCCATTTCCAGACAGGCAACAGCAAAATCTTCATCCAGATAATGACTCATCAGCATCCCCAGACCGAACCTGCAGGTATACGTTTCTTTGGAAGAAATCCACTCTTTTATCTTTTGCAACAGACTTCCCCTGTGTTTCTTAAATACTTTGGGCGAAAGCACATCACACACCGCCCAATTATCCACATAAGGCAAAAATGCTTCCACGGCTTCAATGCATGCAGCATACTCTTTTATTCCCGAAATCAAGATGCTGTGGAACAGATTCTCGTCATAATAGCGATGGGGCAATGCCTGTAAGAAATCCGATATCTCCTCTTTCTTACAGCAACTCTTTGCCAGCTTACGCAGCTGCGGCACCCGCACACCGATAATGACTTCTCTTGGCACCGTCGGAACAAGCCTGCTTTGAAAGTCCGCATAGGCTTTATCCTGCAGAGAAAACAATCTTTCCTGTATCTGCATATCTTCCTCCTTCTCAGATGGAATATCTGAACTATACTGCCTGCATTATAGCATATTTATCTTTATCGCAGAATAGGCAGATCCCCCCAAAGCAAAAAATAATAGGGCTTTTAAAAGCCCCATTATTTCACCTTTTCACTCCGCAATCCCCGCACCACAAAAACCAGAACAGACACCAGCGCTATCAGCAAAAACGCCAATGATATCGGTCGCTGCACAAAAATATGCAAAGAACCGTCCGATAAAATCAAAGCTCTTCTGAAATTGATTTCCGCCAGCGGTCCCAATACGATGCCCAACAGTATCGGCACCAGCTGAAAATCCATGCGCCGCAAAAAGTACGCCAATATCCCGAATACAATAATGATCATAACATCATATACACGATTGTTCGTAGAAAATGCACCTGATATGCACATGGTCAGCACCACACAGGCCAAAAGCTCGTACGGCAGCTTTGTAATGTTGGCATAAAACGGAATCAAGGCATTTCCTATGAGATACATAAAAATATTGACAACAATCAAGCCGAACATAATCGCATAGAGAATATCCCCGCTGTCTTTGAACAAAGTCGGCCCCGGTATCATTCCATGCACCATAAAGGCCCCCATCAAAATGGCTGTCGCCCCATCTCCCGGTACGCCAAGGGTCAGCATCGGTATCATCGTTGCGCCGCAGGCGCCGTTATTGGCAGATTCCGATGCCGCAACACCCTCTATCTCGCCCTGTCCGAAGGTTTCCGGATGCTTGGACATTTGCTTCACCTGGTTATAAGCAATGAAAGCCGCCAGACCTCCGCCTGTACCCGGAGTAGCGCCGATGATGCAGCCCACAATAGAGCCTATGGTAATCGGCTTCCGACATCTTTTGTACTCCTCTCTGGTAATGATATCTTTTTCCACTTTTTTGGCAATCTTATGATCTACCCTCGGATCATACTGGGATTTCATCATAATTTCCGAAATGGCAAACAAACCGATCAGGGCAATGATCAAATCTATGCCTGCCATAAATTTGACATTTCCGAAGGTAAATCGTGCCGTTCCGCTGATTTTATCCATACCGACGGTAGACACAAAGACACCTATGCAGGCACCTATCAGTCCCTTTAAAATACTTTTATTGGATACGCCGGCAATTACGGATAAGCCGAAGACTGCCAGTGCAAAATATTCCGCCGGTCCGAAGAGCAAAGTTATTTTGGCAATCTGCGGCGCCGCAAGCAAAAGTACGAGAGCGCTGATTAAGCCGCCGACGGTGGATGCATATAAAGCCATTTTCAGCGCCTTATATGCCTGACCCTTCTGCGCCATCGGATAGCCGTCAAATAAAGTTGCCGCATTTGCGGAGGTTCCCGGTGTATTGATTAAAATAGCGGTGATGGAACCCCCGTACGTTCCGCCGCAATAAATCGCCAGCAGCATTAAAATTGCCGTTGTCGGCTCCATACCGTAGGTTAAAGGAATACACAATATAATGCCGAGGTCAGAGGTCAGACCCGGAATCGCCCCCACAACAATACCCAGAAGCAACCCCAGCGGCATAATCAGGAGATTTTCCCATTGGAACAGCAGGCTGAAGCCTGCGCTTAAAAATTCCATATCTCATTCCCCCTTAACAAAAATCCCGGCAAATTTACATTCAGCGCATAGGTAAATACCGCATATACGATAAAGACCGTGACAATGGCAATGGCATAATACCACCATTTTCTGCAGTAATAAAACAGCAGAATGGCCACAACCAAAAGTATCGTATCCGCAATATACCCGATAAGATTAAATAAAAGCCCGTATACCAAAAGCATTGCCGCAAAAATAAAGGAGCGGCTTTCCTTCCTGAACTGCGGTGATGCCAAGCTTTCCTTACACAGCACAAGACTTTTCTTCGGCAGCCTCAGCCCCTGTATCAGCAAGGCCAGCGAAAAGATAAACAGACCGGCAACCGCAACCTTAGGAATGGTCTGCGCATTGATACTGCTCTTTTCCAAAGTCTGTATTTGCTCCGGTATCAATATCCACATCACAATCGCAAGGACACTGAATATGGATCCGGACAAAATTTCACTATTATATTTTAATGTTACAGCTTTCATGCTAAGCCACTCTCTTTTCTCTTTACTTTAATAATTCTATATACTCTTTCATATCCTCAGTCTGTTTGTTAATTTCTTCCAGAATCTCTGTTTTGTCCGCTTCCCATGCTTTCATGCCCATTTCCGCCATGAAACTCTGAAACTCCGGATCGGCATATACCTGCTTGATGTAGTCGGTCAAAATCTTTTGTTTTTCCGGATCTACGCCGCTTCTCACCGCAAAATAATCCATGCCTACAAATTCCGCATCAATCCCCTGTGATTTGAAGGACGGAATATTTCCTATGCCTTCCACGTCAATTCCCTCCGGAATAAAGGTTCCCAGGCAGGCAAACTCACCGTTCTTCACATATTCACGATATACCGGAGGCGAACCCACCGCTATGTCTACATGACCGCCTGCAAGTGCATTGATTGCCTCCTGCCCACCGTCAAAAGGCACTGCCTCCGCTGCCAGTCCGAGTCTTTCAAACAATACGCTTATCATCGTATAGCTGTCATTTCCCGGACCTCCCGTCGTTGCATACTTAATCGTCTTGCCGGACGCCGCATACTGCTTCAATTCTTCCATATTCGTAATTTGGCTGTACTTCGGATTGCTCAGCACAACAAACTCCACCTGCCGCATACCGATAAGAGGGCTGATGTCTTCCAGCTTATAATTCACACCCGAAACAAAGCCGGGCGTCAGCGAAAATAAAGGTCCGTTCGCCACAATCAAGGTATAGCCGTCCTCTTCCTCCGCCAAAAAATCGCTCATCGCCACCGTTCCGGAACCTCCCGTATGGTTCTCGACAATTACCGGCACCCCAAGATATTTTTCCCCATAAGACGCCACCTTCCTGGCAATGGTATCCGGGCCTCCGCCCACCGACCAGGGCATGATAATCGTCACCTGCTTGGATGGAAAGTCTGCCGCCGTTTCCGCTTTCTTACAGCCGAACAAGGCAAGAACCGCCGCTCCCATCAAAATACCTGTCAAAGCTTTTTTCCATAACTTTCTCATAGTCACTTTACCTCCGTTTTATTTAAAATTTTAGTGCATCTTTTCAAAAAAACAGGTTATCTCTTCTCCAAACTCCATACGGATAGCCTGATATCCCCTCTCCGCCTGATACAGACAGGCTTTCGCCGGATCCGTGAACAAAAATCTTATACGCTCCGCCTCTTCGCCCGCCCAGGAACGAAGCCTGGCGTATACCGTTTCGTCGGCACTGTTGTAGCGACAATCGGAAGAAGCGGTTGTGATACAATATGCCAAAGGCAAATCCTTCATAAACCGTTCATTGACCGCATCCGCCTGAGCATGGTGCGGCAGCTTTATCACATTGACATCCGCCAAGTATGGCTGTATATCCTCCTCCCAGTTATCCGGAATATTGTCCGCACACAGCAGAATCGAAGCTTTTCGGCACTGCAGTTTCAGCAGAAGGCTCGTGTAATTGGAAAAAGCATCCATCCTCTCCAGCACAGCCTCCGGACTTGAATTTCTTTGCACGCAGGCAAGAACTTCCTCATAGCAGCGCAAAAATAAATCCATATTTTCCTTTTTGGCTCCCAGCACTCGCATCGGTATACCCGCTATTTCCGGAGCCGCACCCTGTTCCAAAACGGCAAGCGCAATACCCTTTTGCGCACATACCTGCAAAGCTTTCGCAAAATCATCCAGAGCCTTATGAAACAGTCTTGTGCTGTTTTTACGATATGTACGTTCTGCGCAAAAACCGCTGTCCCCCCTAATCCTCTCCAAACCCGCAGGTATCCACAGCTTTCCGATTTCCGTTTTCTCCAGCAACGAAAGCAGATTCCCCACATGGTCCTCGTGGATATGGCTTAAAATCAAATGATGAATATGGCGGATTCCCTTACCTT
>JBGZHY010000110.1:0-48891 GCA_041848045.1 Lachnospiraceae bacterium | reverse complement strand
GAAGACGCTTTGCTGGATATCTATACCATGATACAAAAGCAGGCGGAGTTTGTGAAGCATTATCCGACCCATATTTTGGTGAAGTATGAGGACGGTACGGAAGACAGAATACCTGTGGATAAGGAGAATTTCCACTATGATGTGGAGTTTAAGGGGAAGGTGCAAAAAATAGAGATTTATGATGAAAGTAGGCTGTTGGCGGAGGCGGTATATCAGGATCGTTATTCCGCTTGGAAGATGGAAATCGGTCATCAGGCTCTTTCAGATCCGAAAGCGGTATGGGCATTCAAAACCTATTTTGTGAGGGGCAAAATCGCCAAGGATCATTCTTCGATAGAATCCTTTGCCTTGGATACATCCTTCCTCAAAACGAATTACAGAGAAGGAGATACGCTGAGTCTGGCTAACCTTTCCATTAAGGCCATGACCCAAAAGGGTAATGCGCGTTATCTGTCCGGCTGGGAAGACTGCAAAAAAGCGGGCTTTGTGGCAGATGTGGCAGAGGACTATGTGTTCAGTGCAGGAGATGCGGCGGCAGGCACAAAGGAAATTCGGATTACCCATCCTGCGGCGGGAAGCCAAAGCTTTACGGTCAGCGTTGCGGAGCTGAAATCTCAGACTCCGGCAAGAATAGAATTTTGGTACAAAGGAAAACAGGTGCAGACCATGGATGTACGGGAAGAGGACTTCGCCGAAAACGGCGGCTATATGGTTGTCAGAGATTTACCGCTTCCATCGGAGTGCAAGGATGGATGGAAGACGGAGGATTTTGCGGTTAAGGCATACAACAGTGAGAATACCCTTTTGCAGACAGAAACCAAAATACAGGGTATTATCCTGCGTCTGGATTTCCCGAATTATAAAACAAAATTCGGAGAGAAAGCATATATTATGTTCGGATTCAAATTTGAGTAGGCAAAATACGGAATACAAAGAAAGAGGGGCTTGTCAAGGCCGCCTCTTTCTTTTTGAAGACGCTCACATCCAACAAACAGCCGGATTTTTATAACAATTCTCCATTCAAATATAAAATACGGGTGCTACAATCATAAAAAATCCAAAGAGATTTACAAGGAGGAAGGCACAATGGTTAAAATATGTTTTATGGGAGCCGGCAGTACGGTATTTGCGAGAAATGTACTGGGAGATTGTATGTGCACCCCCGCTTTGCGGGATGCGCAAATTGCTTTGTACGATATTGATGCGAAGCGGCTGGAAGATTCGGAAATCATTTTGAGCGCCATCAACCGCAATGTGAATGAATCCCGTGCGGATATCCGTTCCTATCTGGGGGTGGAAAAGCGTAAGGAAGCGCTGCGGAATGCGGATTTTGTCGTCAATGCCATACAGGTGGGCGGCTATGAGCCTTGTACTGTTATTGACTTTGAGATACCGAAGAAATACGGTCTGCGCCAGACGATTGCGGATACCCTGGGAATCGGCGGTATTATGCGGGGGCTGCGCACCATTCCGGTTTTGGAGGATTTTGCCCGGGATATGGAGGAAGTCTGTCCTGACGCTTATTTCCTGAATTACACCAATCCCATGGGTATTTTGACAGGATATATGCAAAGATATACCGGGATAAAAACCGTAGGCCTCTGTCACAGTGTGCAGGTCTGCTCCGAAAAGCTCCTGGAGGCTTTGGGGATGCAAGAAAGCCTGGAGGGCAGAAGAGAGTTGATTGCCGGTATCAATCACATGGCGTGGTTGTTGGACATTCGCGACAGACAGGGGCAGGATTTATATCCGGAGATTAAAAAAAGAGCAAAGCAAAAGAATGCAGAAGGCAAACATGATGATATGGTGCGCTTTGAATATATCGACAAGCTGGGGTATTACTGCACGGAGTCCAGCGAGCACAATGCGGAATACAATATGTTCTTCATCAAGAAGCAATATCCGGAGCTGATTGAGCGCTACCGTATTCCTTTAGATGAATATCCGAGAAGGTGCATCAAACAGATCAATGAATGGGAGCAGGAGAGAAATCATATTTTGCAGGATGGGCGGATCGGGCATGAGAGAAGCAAGGAATATGCCTCTTACATCATGGAAGCGATTGTTGACAACAAGCCTTATAAGATAGGCGGAAACGTCATCAATCAGGGTTGTATTTCCAATCTTCCTGCCAATGCCTGTGTGGAAGTACCCTGTCTGGTGGACGGAAGCGGCATCAGCCCTTGCAGGGTAGGGGAGCTTCCGCCGCAGCTGGCAGCCATGAATATGAGCAATATTAACGTACAGCTTCTGAGCATTGAGGCGGCACGGACGAGAAACAGGCAGCATATCTATCATGCGGCAATGATGGATCCCCATACGGCGGCGGAACTGAGTCTGGATGAGATCATTGCCATGTGTGATGAACTGATTGCGGCTCACGGCGCTTATATGGAAATGTATCGATAACAAAAGACCGAAAGACAGGTGCGGATGCGGCCTGTCTTTTTTGATGAAAAAAAATTTCAGGCCTTGACAGTTGATTGCCTATTCAACTATAATATATATAGTTGAATAGGCAATCAACCAAAGGAGGCTGAGAATGGCAAAATCGGAATATACCTGCGACTGCAACATCATACATGAGGCTGTGGTTGCGCAGATTAAGGGCAGTATGGAGTCGGAGCTGGATATTTCCAACATGTCCGTGTTTTTTAAGCTTATCGGGGATGAAACCCGGCTGAAAATATTGTTTGCCTTGGATAAAAGCGAGCTTTGTGTCTGCGATATCTGCCATGTGCTGGGGATGAACAAATCGGCGATTTCCCATCAGCTGGCAAGTCTGCGTAAGGCTCGTCTGGTTAAGCACAGAAGAGAGGGGAAGGTGGTGTATTATTCCCTGAACGATATGCATGTGAAGATGATTTTTGAAACAGCCATGGAACATTTGGCACACAAAGACGGAGAATGCGAATAAACAAAGGAGAAGAATGATGAGAAGAGTATACAGATTTGAAGGAATTGATTGTGCAAACTGTGCGGCAAAACTGGAAGAAAAGCTTGCCGCTTTGGAGGGCGTCAGCAGTGCCAGCGTCAATTTTATTACACAAAAGCTGAGCTTTGAGGCGGAAGACATTAAGGCGGCAGAGGAGCGGGTACTGGCGCTGATTCGGAAGGAGGAGCCGGACTGCGAAATACGCAGGGCTTAGAGGAGTGTAGACAATCATGATGAATAAACGACAGAAAAAAAGCCTATACAAAATTCTTGCAGCTGCTCTTTTGTTTGTTTTTGCGCTGATTTTACGCAGGCTTTCCCTGCCTTTTGCGCAAGAGGGAGCGATTGTTCTGTTTGTCCTGTCCTACCTCGTCATCGGAAAGGACACGCTGTCAAAGGCTTTGCGCAATATCCGAGGAAAGGATATTTTTGACGAGAATTTTCTGATGAGTATTGCCACTTTGGGGGCTTTCGGCCTGCGGGAATATCCGGAAGCTGTGGCGGTTATGCTGTTTTACGAAGTTGGCGAGCTCTTTCAGAGCATGGCGGTGGATAAATCCAGAAAATCCATACAGGATTTGATGGATATTCGTCCGGATTATGCCAATGTTCGGAAAGAGGATGGCAGTATAGAGGTGGCGGACCCCTATGATGTGGAGGTGGGCAGCCTGATTCTGGTAAAACCGGGGGAAAAGGTGCCTTTGGACGGTCTGGTGGTGGAAGGAAGAGCCATGGTGGATACCTCCGCCTTGACGGGAGAGTCCCTGCCCCGCAATCTGGGGCCCGGGGATATGGCGCTGAGCGGTTTTATCAATACGGATGCGCTTTTGACCCTGCGTGTGGAAAAGGAATTTTCGGAATCCACCGCCAGCAAGATTATCGACATGGTGGAAAATGCCGTCAGCAAGAAATCTAAATCGGAAACCTTTATCACCAAGTTTGCGAAAATATACACGCCCATAGTAGTGGGAGCAGCTTTGGCGATTGCGCTTATTCCACCCCTGTTTACGGGATTTTCAAGCTTTGGGCTGTGGCTGTACAGAGCGCTTTCCTTTCTGGTTGTATCCTGCCCCTGCGCCTTGGTGGTATCTGTGCCCTTGTCCTTCTTTGCCGGTATCGGCGCAAGCTCCCAGATTGGTATTCTGGTGAAAGGAAGCAATTATTTGGAGGCCCTGGCAGAGGCGGAAACTGTCGTGTTTGACAAAACGGGAACCTTGACGGAGGGTGTATTTGCACTGGATAAGCTGCATTGCAAGGGTGTTTCCGAGGAGGAAGCCCTGCGTCTGGCGAGCTATGCGGAGTATTATTCCTCCCATCCCGTGGCGCTGTCCATTCGTCGTGCCTATGAGGAGCGTTTCGGCAGGCTGCAGGTGGAGGAAGACAGGATACAGAATTTGCACAATATCAGCGGCTGCGGTATTCGTGTGCTGATAGACGGCGCCGAGATACTGCTGGGCAATGATAAGCTGCTGCGGGAGAACGGCGTGGCGTTTGAGAAGCCGGAGGCGGTGGGTACGGTGGTGTATCTGGCAAGACAGGGAACTTGTATTGCCGTCTTTGTTATTGCGGACCGTATCAAAAAGGATGCGGCGGAAGCAATAGACGGTCTGCGGGGCCTGGGCGTCCAAAGGGTGCTGATGCTGAGCGGCGACGGAAGCGAGGTTGTGGCTTCGGTGGCGGAGAGTCTGCATTTGGATGAAGCGCTGGCGCAGCTTTTGCCGGGAGATAAGGTTGCCAAGGTGGAAGAGCTTTTGGCGGATACGAAGCGAGGGGGCAGTCTGGTGTTTGTGGGGGACGGCATCAATGACGCTCCGGTTCTGGCAAGGGCAGACGTGGGCGTGGCAATGGGCGGCCTGGGCTCCGATGCGGCGATAGAGGCGGCGGATGTGGTGATTATGAACGATGAGCCGGGAAAGCTGGTAAAAGGGATTCGCCTTGCCAAAAGAACAGTGCGGATTGCGGGACAAAACATTGTATTTGCCCTGGGCGTGAAGATTCTGGTTTTGATACTGGCGGCTCTGGGACTTGCCGGTATGTGGGCTGCGGTATTTGCGGATGTAGGAGTGACGGTTCTTGCCATTATGAATGCCATGCGCAATCTGCGAACCAAAGACCTGGAATAAGGGTTTTGTACAATTTTATAAAACATTGCTTATAGTAAAAATCTATATATGTTAAAATATATAGATTTTTTTGCTTTTTATATGATATTTTAGGTATATAAATGGTCAAAATACTGCACGCTTAAATAAAATATAACATTTTTATTGTGCACGATAAAAAGATATGCTATAATTTCCGCAGAATTTGCACATCATTTTGTATGGGGAGGATTTTGTGGAGAATACAGCAAAACCTGAAAATCATTATACAGAAAAGGGGCGGCTCACCAGAAAGCAGTTAAGCGAGCTGGAGGAGAAGAAGAAAAGCGGCAGAGAAAAATGGATGGATAATCTGGTGATGTTTTTGCCGTTTATATGCGCCTGTATTGCCGTAGGAGAATATCTTTTGCTGCCGGACGACAGTCCCAATGCGGATCCTTATACCTATCTGGGCTTTTTGATTTTCTGGCTCCTCCTATATGTTTTTTATGCCGCCTATGCTTTGTGGAAGCTGAAGGCGGGGGACAGGGAGGCGGCGAACCGGCTGCGCTACAAGGCGCCTTTGTATGCGGCTTTGTTCCTTCTTCTGGCAGTCTATGATTATCTGACCTTAAAGACCGGTGTGTTGACACAGCCCTTTGTACCCTGTCTGAATTATGTGCTGAATATTGCGTGGATTGATAAGGCTTATCTGCTGGAATGTACTCTGCATACCCTGCGGCTTTTGTTTTTGGGTTATTTCATCGGGGTGGCGCTCGGTCTGGTGACCGGAATTGCCTGCGGTTATTCCCGAAAGGTTCTGTACTGGGTAAATCCTGTTATCAAGTTTCTGGGACCCATTCCCACTTCGACCTGGATACCGATTATTATGGTCATTGTTCCTTCTTTGTTTGGCGGAGCGGTTTTCATTATTGCCCTCGGTTCCTGGTTTGCGGTAACCGTAGCCTCCATGACGGGCATAGCCGGTGTAGATAATTCTTTTTTTGAAACCGCACGTACCTTAGGGGCGAGTGAGCGTCAGCTGGTGTTTCATGTGGCGATACCCCATGCCATGCCCTCGATTCTACAGGGCTGTACCCAGGCCATGAGTTCGGCTTGTACGGCCATTATGATTGCGGAGATGATGGGCGTTAAGGCGGGACTGGGATGGTATATGACTTGGGCAAAGTCTTGGGCAAGCTACGATAAGATGTTTGCTGCCCTGGCTGTTATCTGCATCATCTTTACCCTAGTGACAAAGACTCTTGACTTGATTAAAAAACGCGTATTGCGCTGGCAAAGCGGGGTGGTGAAGTAATGGCGGAGAGAAAAAATATTACGCTGAAAATGGAAAAGGTTTCCAAAAGCTTTGCAAAGATTGAAGCGGACGAGGTGACCCATGCCCTTCATGAGGTAAATCTGCGTATGCAAAGCAAGGAGTTTATCAGCATAGTGGGACCTTCCGGCTGCGGAAAATCAACGATACTGCGGCTGATTGCCGGGTTGATACAGCCTACGACGGGAAAGGTTACGGTGGATGGCGTCTTGGTGGAGGGACCATCTCCGGAGAGGGGCATGGTCTTTCAAAAGCCGAATCTGTTTCCTTGGCTGACCGTCAGGGATAATATAGCCTTCCCGCTGAATATGCAGGGAAAGCTGAAGGGTAATGAAAATAAAGTAGATGAAATGCTCAAAATTATCGGGCTGGAGGCCTTTCGGGATGATTATCCGGGGCAGCTTTCCGGAGGTATGGCGCAAAGGGTTGCTTTGGTGCGTTCTCTCATCAATGAGCCGGATATTTTGCTGATGGATGAGCCCTTGGGGGCTTTGGATGCCTTTACCCGTATGAATATGCAGGATGAAATACTCCGGATCTGGCACAGAAGCGGGCAGTTGGCGCTTATGGTGACCCATGACATCGACGAGGCGGTGTATATGGGAACCAGGGTGTTGGTGATGGATGCGGATCCCGGCGGAGTTGTGGCGGACATAGAGATTGAAGCCCCCTACCCGAGAAACCGTTCCTCCGAGCAGTTTGTGGCTTACAGAAACCGGATACTGGATACCCTCCATTACGGCGGGTATAAAGAACAGCCCGTGTAAACTTCGCAGGGATAAGAAAAAATGTAAAAAGAGCCGATTTTTTGCGGCTTTTGGCATTGGGATATGCCGGATAAAAAGATCAGAAAAAAGGAGAAAAGGGGAGTTATGAAGTTAAGAAGAAAAGCGGTATTGGCTCTGGGACTTTGTATGACGGCAGTGCTGGGAGCTTGTGCACAGCCTGCGCAGACGAGCACCACAGCCGCTGCAGCCGTTTCCGAAACAACGGCGGCGGCAGCACAGGAAACATCTGCAGCGGCACAGGATACGGATAAGCCGGCGGCGGTTTCCGCGGAGGATTGGGAAGCGATGAAAAAAGAGCCGGTATTCGGAAAAGAGATTCATTATCTCTTTAACGGGGGAGCCTGTGTATCCGCAAAGTATTTGGCGGAGGTGCTGGGATATTATCAGGAGTACGGAATCAATGCCACCTATATGCAGGGAGGTTCCGTGGTAGAGGCTGTGGGAACCGGTCAGTGTATGTGGGGAACGGATCATATCGCTACCATGCTGGTTCCGGTGACCAACGGTGTTAATATTACCTTTGTATGCGGCTCTCATATCGGATGCAAATCCATATATGTTCCGGCTGACAGCTCCATACAGACGGCTGCGGATTTGAAGGGGAAAAAGCTTGCGATACATGACGGTATCGGAGCTTCCGACCAGAATATCTCATACAGACTGCTGGATGAATATGGGGTAGATCCTACATCCGAAGTGGAATTTTTGAACATTGAAGACAATGCCGCAACGGTAGCCGCTCTGGAAAATAAGGAGGTGGATGCCAGCATTTTTTCCGATTATTTTGTGCTGGCAAATTATAAGGATAAAATGCGCAGTATCTGCTCTTTGACCACCAGCCCCGAATTTCAGGACGAGGCCTGCTGCGTGACGGCGATGAACAATGAATTTATTGAGAAAAATCCTGTGCATGCAAAGTATGTGACCATGGCGATTAAGCGTGCGGGTCAGTATGCCAGACTGTATTCCGAGGATGCGGTGGATTTGATGTACAGCAATGATAAGCTGACAGGCGAAAGGGCAAATCAGCTGCAGATATGGAACACGCTGCATTTCGGACTTTCCGATGCCTTCACGGAAAAAGCCTTGAAGGAGATTGCCGAGGATTATATCAGACTGGGTATCATAACCAAGAAAGACCTGAGTGCGGACGCGGTATTGGAAATGGCGTATACCAATGTGTGTCCGGATGAACTGATACCGGGACTTACGGTAGGTGATCCGGTAGAAGCGGAAGGAACCACCGTGCCGATTGTGCAAAAGACCGGTGTAAGCTGCTGCGATTAGGGGAGCTTACGCAATCAAAAGGGACGTATCAAAGCGTCCTTTTTGATTGCGCACAATTATTTACAAATATTTAATAATATTTTCGGGGCTTTGGTGTTATAATTGGTGGAAATATGTACAATAAAGGAAAGAAGCATGGATATTGAAAATTTGGAGTTTAAAAAGGTAAGAGCGGAGGATATGTCTTATTATAACCGTTTTTACGGCCTGCGGGACAACAGAACCTGTGACAGCGTCAGCCTTGAAAGTTTTATCTGGAAGGATTATTATAATGTGCGTGTGGCAGTGGTGAAAAGGCAGGGTGAGGACGTGGGCTTAATCTGGTTGATGGGAAACGAGGAAGAACCGTATTCCGCCATGCCGCTGTGCAAGGAAGAGGATCTGGCATACTGTTTCGATATCGCCGTGGCGTACTTTAATCAGGTTTTGCACAAGAAGTTTAAGATACATTTGGCGGATGCCGAGGGGGTAGCCGCCCTGGCACCGGATGCCGACAGGTTTTTGTTAAGAGAAGAAACGGATTTAAAGGATTATCTGTATGCAGGGGAACGTCTGCGCAGTCTGGCGGGCAGGAAGCTCCACAAGAAAAAGAATCTGTACAATAATTTCACCAAAAACTATGCGGGGCGTTATGAATACAGACGCCTGGAATGTTCGGACCGCGACAATGTGTTTAAGTTTCTGGACAAGTGGCGTATCCGCAAGGGTCAGGAGGTGGAAGAGCATTTGGATCCCGAAGTGGCGGGAGTGCATGAGGTCTTGCTGAACTGCAAGCTGTTGGATATCCGGATGGCAGGGGTATACATAGACGGCGTTTTGGAAGCCTTTACCGTAGGCAGTCTGAATGAGCGGCACAATATGGCGATTATTCACATTGAAAAAGCCAATGCCGAGATAAACGGCTTGTATCAGTTCATCAACAAGGAATTTTTGTGCAATGCCTTTCCGGAGGTGGAGCTTGTCAATCGGGAGGATGATCTGGGGATTGAGGGTCTGCGCAAGGCAAAGGAAAGCTATGATCCGATTGACTACGCCAGAAAGTATTATATAGAGCAGCTGGATTTTTAAGGCTGTAAGAACGGGGAAAGTAAGAGGGCTTGACAAATGATACGATATTTGGAAGATGGGGAAAAGCAGAAGTCCAGAGCCTTGTATGAAGAGGCTTTTCATGAGGACAGTCCTTCTTTTACGGAGTATTATTATCGGGAAAAAACAAAGGATAATCGTATACTGGTGTACGAGAAGGAAGGGGAAATCGCCGCCATGGCGCATTTGAACCCCTATCGTGTTAAATTGTTGGACAGGGAATACAGATTGGATTATGTTGTGGCGGTGGCAACCGGGCTTGCCTATCGCAGACAGGGCTTGATGCGACAGCTTATTGAGCGTTTTCTGCGGGATATGCACGAGGAGGGAAAGCCCTGTACCTTTCTTTTGCCTGCCGATCGCGCCTATTATGAGCCTTTCGGTTTTGTGTTTGTCAATCACTATACAGAAAGATGCTTTAAAGAAAATGCCGCAGGCTTGGCGGAAAGGGATTATGTGCCTGAGGATAAAAGCGCCTTAATTGCTTTGACGAATTTATATCTGCTGTCCAATTATGATGTATACTGTATTCGGGATGCGGAAGGTTTTGAACGCTATCTTAAGGAGCTGGAATCGGAAAAGGGCTATATTAAGGTGTATGAGCACAACGCTCAGCCGGTGGCTTACCGTTCTTTCTGGGGGATAGAGGAAAGCAGGGAAAGAGATTTTATCTGTCTGGATGAATATGCCTTTACCCGAACGGGAGATAAGCCGGCCTATATGTTTCGGATTGTCAGGTTGAAGGAGTTTATGAAGAATATCCGTTTGAAGCCGGACAGTCTGCGCAGTATCGAAAGCTTTAAAATCAGAATCAGGGATGATATGATTCCGGAAAATAACGGCACCTTTCTTTGGAACATCAGCCGCTATGAGTCCTATTTGGAAAAGTTGGAGAAAGAGGAGAGTCTGGAAGTGCCGGAATTTGATATCGGGGAGCTGGCATCTTGGCTTTTTGGCTACGTCAAAAAAGAAGGGGAGGAGTTTTATACCCAGGTGCAGACCATCCGCTCCGTGTTTCTGAATGAGGTAGTGTAGGAAGACGAGAGCGGTATTATGGTAAAGAGCGGGAGAAAGCAAAATGAAAATCAAGCCGGGAGATAAACTGGAACTGAAAAAAGCCCATCCCTGCGGCTATAGCCTGTGGGAGGTGCTGCGGGTGGGGCAGGATTTCAGAATACGTTGCACGGGCTGCGGACATCAGCTGATGATTCCGCGGATAAAGCTGGAAAAGAGCATTAAGCAGATATACAAAGATGAAACGGGAGATCAGGAATGAGTATTTTAAATGTGGAGCATCTTAGCCACGGTTTTGGCGACCGGGCTATTTTTCAGGATGTATCCTTCAGAATGTTAAAGGGAGAGCATATCGGACTTATCGGTGCCAATGGCGAGGGTAAGTCCACTTTTATGAGCATCATTACGGATAAGCTGATGCCGGATGAGGGAAAGGTGGAATGGGCAAAGAATGTTCGGGTCGGCTATCTGGATCAGCATACGGTGCTGGAAAAAGGGATGTCCGTTCGGGATGTGTTAAAGAGCGCTTTTTCCTTTTTGTTTGACCTAGAACTGCGGATGAATGCCATTTACGAAAGAATGGCGGAGGCGGAAGCGGAGGAAATGGAAGCGATGCTGGAGGAATCCGGAACCCTGCAGGATTTGTTGAGCGCCCATGATTTTTATATGATAGATGCCAAGGTGGAAGAGGTTGCCAAGGCGCTGGGAATCGAGGACATCGGACTTGACAAGGATGTCAGTGAATTGTCCGGCGGACAGCGAACGAAGATACTGCTGGCGAAGCTTCTGCTTGCCAAACCGGATATCCTGCTTCTGGACGAGCCTACCAATTACCTGGATGCGGTGCATATTGAATGGCTGAAGCGTTACCTGACGGAGTACGAGAACGCCTTTGTGCTGATTTCTCACGACATGCCTTTTTTAAATTCCGTGGTGAATATCATTTACCATATGGAAAATCAAAAATTGGATCGCTATGTGGGGGATTATCATAAGTTTTTGGAGGTATACGAGGTAAAGAAGTCCCAGTTGGAGGCGGCATACAAAAGACAGCAGCAGGAGCGGGCGGAGCTTGCGGATTTTGTGGCGAGGAACAAGGCGAGGGTCGCTACCCGCAATATGGCAATGTCCCGTCAGAAAAAGCTGGATAAGATGGAGCTGATTGAGTTGGCGGCGGAAAGGCCGAAGCCGGAGTTTCATTTCAAAGAGGCGAGAACGGCGGGTAAGCTTATTTTTGAAACGGAAGATTTGATCATCGGCTATGAAGAAGCCCTGTCAAGACCCATCAATATGCGTATGGAGCGGGGGGAGAAGATTGTGCTTTTCGGCGCCAACGGCATTGGAAAAAGCACGCTGCTCAAAAGCATTCTCGGTTTACAAAAGCCCCTGTCCGGAGAAGTACATTTGGGAGATTATCTGGAAATCGGTTACTTTGAACAGGAGATGCCGGAGGGGAATACCAGAACCTGTATTGAAGAGATTTGGACGGATTTTCCGGCTTACAGTCAGTATGAGGTGCGTTCCGCCCTGGCGAAATGCGGCTTGATGACCAAGCATATTGAAAGTCAGGTGCGGGTTTTGAGCGGCGGAGAGCAGGCAAAGGTACGGCTGTGCAAGCTGTTGAACAGGGCGAGCAATGTTCTGCTTCTGGACGAGCCCACCAATCATTTGGATGTGGATGCCAAGGCGGAGCTGAAGCGGGCTTTGCAGGCTTATAAGGGAAGTATGCTGCTGATTTGTCACGAACCGGAGTTTTATGAAGGGCTTGCCGCCAGAGTATTGGACTGTTCCGCCTGGGCACTGCGTATATAAGAAAAGGGCTGCCCGGAGGACTTTCTTAATCTTTGTTTCTAGGCAGCCCCGGCAGGCGGCATATTTTTTGTACGCAGTCTTGCATACTGCCCTCGTTGCGGACTTTGAAATGGGCGGCTTCCCGGTACCAAAGGCTTCGTACCCGGTACAGGTCAAGGAGTTCTTCCTTACTTTTGCTGCCGAGGGGTCTGTTCGGGTCTTTGCGGATGATCCGGTACATTTCCTCAAAATCTCTGTCCAGCCAGATGATGATTCCCTTATCCTTAAGAAGAGAGATATTTCGCGCAAAGGTCAGCATGCCGCCGCCGGTGGAGATAACCTGCGGCTCCTGTTGAATAAGGGATTTGGCGCAGTCGTGCTCCAGATCCCGAAAGAGCGCTTCGCCGCCTGCGGCAAAAATCTCCGGAATACTGCGTCCGGCTTTGCGGACAATATATTCGTCCGTATCCGTAAAAGGCAGCTGCAGCCTTTCGGCAAGTCGTTTGCCGATACTGCTTTTGCCGCTTGCCATGAAACCGCAGAGAATAATGCTTTTATTGACAGGCTCCCTCATGCTGTGCCCCTTTCGCATCGTATGATTTTGGAATGTTCTCAGTGTAGCACAAAGCTCCCGGAGGGACAAGTCATTAAGATATGTAATATTTTTGTAAGAAAATAGATAAAGAAAATATATAGCAATATAAAAACAATTGCTATATACTGTGTTTGTCATCAAGAGGACTGCGGATTGCAAAAAAAGCTTGCAAGCTTCAGCTTGACGTAGTATGATACTCTTGAACGCAATTAGGAATTTCAAAAGGATTTCAAGATTAAAAAAGAAAAAGGAGAGTGCATTCAATTATGAGAAAGCAAACCAAAATAGCTGCAATTGTTTCAGCTGCAGCATTACTTGCTATCGGTGCATCCATGACCTCTTTCGCAGCTACCGGCTGGCAGGAAGAGAACGGTACTTGGGTATACTACGATAGAAACGAGAACATGGTAACCGGTGACTGGGCTAAGTCCGGAGATAACTGGTTCTACCTTGGGGACAACGGCGAGATGGTTAGAGATGCTATCGTAGAGAGCGATGACAATGTTTACTACGTAGATTCTAACGGTGCTATGGTAACCAACAGATGGGTAGAGGTAGACAACAGCTCTGACGACAGTGATGAGGCTCCTGCTACAATCTGGTACTATTTCCAGGCTAACGGTAAGGCTTACAAGGCTCCAAGCTCAGGCAACACTTCTTTCAAGACCATCAACGGCAAGAAGTATGCTTTCGACGCAGAGGGTAAGATGCTCTTCGGTTGGGTAGACGCAAGCTCTACAAGACAGACCGGTGACGAGGCTTGGACAAACGCTGTTTACTACTTGGGAGATTCCAATGACGGTGCACAGCTGGCAAACGAGTGGAAGCAGATCGCAGTGGTAGACAATACCAATGATGATCCTGATCAGAACTACTGGTTCTATTTCCAGGCTAACGGTAAGAGAGTAGAAGCAAAAGAGAAGACCATTAACGGTAAGAAGTACAGATTTGCTGAGAACGGTAAGATGGTAAGCGAGTGGTGGTCAACACCTACGGACGCAAGCTCCGCAAACGCATACAACTACTATTCTTCACCTGAAGAGGGTGCAAAGAAGGTAAAGGGTTGGTTCAAGGTTGTTCCTGGCGAGCACTTCGATCAGCCTGACTATGATGATGATACAGAGAGATGGTTCTATGCAGATGGTAAGGGTAACCTGTACATCAGCGCAATCAAGACCATCAACGGTAAGAAGTACCTCTTTGATGAGGACGGCGAGATGTTAACAGGTCTTCGTTATCTGACATTTACATCTAGCGGTCTTGATTTGACAAACTCTGTAGAGCTTGACAATGCAGACAAGATTAAGGATTATGCAAGTGTAGAGAGAGCAGCTGGAAACGTAACGGCTGGTAAGACCGGCGTTTACTACTTCGTAGACAACGGTGATCTGCAGACCGGTAACCAGTCTGTAACCATCGACGGCGACAGCTATGCATTCAAGTTCAAGGCTTCCGGAAGCACCAAGGGTGTTGGTATCCATGGTAAGGAGAAGGACGGCTACTATGTAAACGGTAGAAAGGTTCAGGCTGACTCTGAATTGATTTACGGCGCATTCGAAGTTGATTCTAACGGCGTTGTAATCAAGGCATTGAACTCTGAGAGCCTGGTTGACAGAACATGGTGGAAGTATAAGGGAACAACAACAGAGACTCAGACGACAGTTCCAAACAAGGATCTTCTGTACACCGGTTCCGCTAATCGCTACAATGCAACAGGTGCTGGTGTGGCAAGTGGAAACAAGGTTGTTGTTGTAAACACAACAGGTACTATCATTTCTAACGGTACAAGAAAAGATGGTAACGAGGTAAGATTGGTTGTTAAGAGCGGTTACTTAAAGGGCGCTTACATTAACGAGTAATCTGAACACATTCATTCAGTAATAATATTATCATTTCGAAATGAAATACTAATTGCGGCAGGAGAGCGAAAGCTCTCCTGTTTTTTAATAAATTATTTAGGAACTTCACATATAATTCACCTTAGCTTTGCTTGAAATAAGACCTGATAAAAAGTATAATGGACTTTGAAATTTTATGTCTATGGAAGACGGAGAGGAATATAAAGCATGAGTGCAGGCGACAGACCGAATCACCCCGGGAGTGACCGGGATAAGGGTTCGGGGAAAAAATTCAACAGACAAACGTGGATTACCTTAGCGATAGCGGCAGTGATTACTTTTGCGCTGGTTTCTTTTATGAACAGCGCCATTCGTTCCCGCAATACCAAGGAAGTACCCTACAATGAATTTATGCAGATGGTAGAGGAGGGAAAGGTAAAATCTGTCCATATAGGAAACAATGAGATCCAAATTCGGGTCAAGGACAATTTGACGGACTATTCATCGCTTCTGGAATACAGAACCACCCGTGTGGATGAAGACCTGAGCTTGATTGACAGGCTGTATCGGGCAAAGGTGGAAACCCATAGGATACGTGGGGATTCCTCTTCCTACCTGCTGTCTTTCATCAGCTTTATTCTTCCTTTTTTGATTATTTTTTTGCCCATGAGCTTTTTTATGCGGCGTTTGGGGGACGGTGGCGGCCTGATGGGTGTCGGGCGCAGCAACGCCAAGCTTCATATCCAGAGAGAAACCGGGGTAAGCTTTGCCGATGTGGCGGGAGAAGATGAGGCAAAGGAGTCCTTGACGGAGATTGTGGACTTTTTGCATAATCCCGAGCGTTTTACCGAAATCGGCGCCAAGCTGCCGAAGGGAGCTTTGCTGGTGGGGCCTCCGGGAACGGGAAAGACTTTGCTTGCCAAAGCGGTAGCGGGAGAGGCAAGAGTGCCTTTCTTTTCCTTAACCGGCTCCGATTTTGTAGAGATGTTTGTGGGAGTGGGAGCTTCCAGAGTTCGCGATTTGTTTAAACAGGCACAGGAAGCGGCTCCTGCCATTATTTTCATTGATGAGATCGACGCCATCGGAAAATCCAGGGATTCCCGTTTTGGCGGCAATGATGAAAGGGAGCAGACTTTAAACCAGCTCTTATCCGAAATGGACGGCTTTGATTCCTCCAAGGGACTTTTGGTTCTGGGGGCGACCAACAGACCGGAGATTTTGGATCCGGCTCTGCTTCGTCCGGGGCGCTTTGATCGTCGTGTGATTGTGGACAGACCGGATTTGAAGGGAAGAGTTGCCATTTTAAAGGTTCATGCCAAGGATGTGCTGATGGATGAAACCGTGGACCTGGAAGAAATCGGTTTGGCTACCAGCGGCGCAGTAGGCTCCGACCTGGCGAATATGATTAACGAGGCGGCGATTCTGGCGGTACGTCATGGACGTAAAGCGGTTTCGCAAAAGGATTTGTTTGAATCCGTGGAAGTGGTGCTGGTGGGCAAGGAAAAGAAGGACAGAATATTGAACAAGCATGAAAGAAGCATTGTGTCCTACCATGAAGTCGGACATGCATTGATTTCCGCCCTGCAAAAGAATGCGGAGCCGGTGCAGAAGATTACCATTGTGCCGAGAACCATGGGAGCTTTGGGTTACGTGATGTACGTACCGGAGGAGGAAACCTATTTAAAATCCAAGGCGGAGCTTTCGGATATGATTGTAGGGCTCTTCGGCGGACGGGCGGCGGAGGAAATCGTTTTTGGTGATGTGACCACAGGCGCCAGCAACGATATTGAAAAGGCGACAGCCATTGCCAGGGCTATGGTGACCCAGTACGGCATGAGTGAGAAGTTCGGTTTAATGGGCTTGTCCAGACAGGAGGATCAGTATCTTTCCGGCAGAGCGGTGATGAACTGCGGTGACGATACCGCAACGGAAGTGGATCATGAAGTGCTGCGGATTTTGAAGGAGTCCTATGAAAAGGCGCTTTCCATGCTGCGTGACAATCGGGAGCTGATGGACAAGCTGGCAGCCTTCCTGATTGAAAAGGAAACCATTACCGGCAAGGAGTTTATGCGTATTTTCCGGGAGATAAAGGGAATTGCGGAGCCGGAGGAGAATAAAGCTTTGGCGGAAGAAGAAAAAGGAGAAACAGATGGCGCTTTCGTTTAAAACCATCAGCCACGAAGAGGCAAAGCGCATGATGGAGAGCGTAGAAAAGCCGGTGATTCTGGATGTCAGAGAGGCGGACGAATATAGAGAGGGACATATAGAGGGAGCGATTTTGCTTCCCCTCTCCCGTTTGAATGTCAGCGATATCAGAAGAGCGGTGCCGGATACGGCGCAGAAGGTTCTGCTGTATTGTCACAGCGGCTTGCGTGCAGCCAGAGCCGCTAAGGCTTTATACGGCATAGGCTATGAAAACGTATATAATATGGGCGGGATAGAAGGCTGGCAATATCCGTTTGTAACGGGAAAATAATACTGAAATATACAAAAAAATATTGAATTGTAGTAGGAATAAGATTATAATACAGTTAAAGAATTTATCACATCATTATTCTGGGGTGAACGACAATCTTGTGTTTTTTGAACCTACATTTTGATTTATGGGACTGCAACAGCGTCTTAAGGATGTCATGCCTCCTTTGCGTGGACGGCAGATCTAAGCGTGCGCGAACCCACCTAGCCGGGCTAGGCGTCAACTAAGCAAGACCGTCACCCTGGGATATGTTAAAGCCACAGATATGTGCGCTTTTTTATTATGTCGAAAAGTGGAGAAAAATATGAAGAGCAGCAGATTTAGGCATTACTTTTATTTGGGCTTAACTTTTTTTACGGTGCTGGCTTTGGCGATTGTATTTTGGTTTATCCTGAATCGTTTTGGAACCATTCGTGCCTTGGCGGATAAGATTATTACCATTTTGACGCCGATTACCTATGGTGCCGTTATGGCATTTTTGGTTTCTCCGGTTTACAACAAATGCACTTTCCGCTTAAAAAAGCAGCTGATGAAGCTGCGTTTGGGGGAGGAAAGGGCCTATAAATGGGCAAAGTTTGTTGCAACCTTTGCCTGCCTGCTTTTGATTGTGCTGATTGTGGCGTCCCTGATTATGATGATTCTGCCGCAGCTTTTCAAAAATATTGCGGATATGCTGAAAGATTTGCCGAGTGATGTGGACAGATGGTCCAATAATGTTTATCTGTTTATGCAGAGCGAGGAGCTTACCCGTTTTTTTGAAACCTATCCGGAGCTTAGGCTTTATATTGAAAATTATATCAATCATAATCTGGCGGATATGGATATAAAAATCACGACTCTGGTAACGGAGAGTCTGCTGCCGAATCTGCAGGTATACATCAGTAACCTGTCTTCCGGCTTTATCAATTTTATCCGGCAATTTTTCAATATCATTATCGGTCTGATTGTGATGACCTATTTATTGAACATCAAACTTACTTTATCCGCACAGGTGAAGAAGCTGCTGTACAGTATATTGCCTATAGAGCATGCCAATGTGATCGTAGAGGAGTGCCGCTACATCAAGACGGTGTTTTCGCAGTTTATTTTGGGCAAGATTATCGACTCTTTGATTATCGGCTTGATTAACTACGCATTTATGCTTTTGGTGGGCATGGAATATGCGCTGCTGATTTCCGTGGTTGTGGGTGTGACCAATGTGATACCTTTCTTCGGACCTTTTATCGGTGCCATACCTTCCATTGTGATTTTGCTGTTGGTTTCTCCGATGCAGTCTTTGCAGTTTGCGGTATGGATCCTGTTTTTACAGCAGGTGGACGGCAATATTATAGGGCCGAAGATTCTGGGGCAGACAACGGGTTTGCCGAGCTTTTGGATCCTGTTTTCCATTTTGCTTTTTGGCGGTCTTTTCGGCATTGTAGGTATGATTATCGGCGTACCGACCTTTGCCATTATTTATAGGATGCTGGCAAGGCAGTCCGTACGGGCGCTGTCCAAAAAGGGTTTGTCGGTGGAGAGCAGAGATTACATGCTTTTGCGTCATATAGACAAAGAATCCGGAGAATACATCAAGCTTAGTGAAGAGGCGCAATGAAGATAAAGATTTTTCGACTGTGTGTTTGTATGCTGTTGCTGTTTTCTCTGTCTGCCTGTGCGAAAGCCTATCCTGCCGTGAGCAGAGGAAAGGCCTTTGAGGTACTTGCCCTGTGTATGGCAGGCAGGGAGGAGATTGCCAAATCTTATCCCGGGGCGGACGCGGCAAATCTGAGTGCGCCGGTGTACGCACATTACCTTTTACAAAACGGAATCATTGGTGAAGAGCTCTCGCAGAAAAAGATGGAGGGCTTTTTGACTTTTGATGAGATGAAAAGCATACAGGTTGTTCCCGGCGAGAGTGAAGAGATGAGCGCCCTATACCGCAAAAACAGAGGAAGCGCGGATGTGGGGCTGGACAAGTTCTATACTTTTGTACTGTATTTTCAGGCGCAAAAGGGTAAGAGCGGATTGGTGCGCTCCCGCTCCTTAAGTATTTACCAAATTGAGGAGGGCGGAGAAAATACGGAAAAAATTTATGCCTCCGACGGGAACACCTATCTTGCGGATAAGCGTTTGGAATGGGAGCGCTACATAGACAAGGAAATACAGGTTCTTCTGGCGGACAAGGAAATCTTATTTATGGAAAAGCTCGTCAGTGAGTCGGTGGAATATAAAAATGTTTTTATTACAGCCGTCGGAAAGGATGAAATAGAGGCGCTGGTGCTTCACGGAAAACGCAGGTTCCCTCTGAAGAAGGGCTTGGACTTGTCCGACCATACGGATACCCTGATTGCGGATCTGCATTTGGAAAAGGGAAAGCTTAGCTCCTTAAGCATTAAGAGTACCAAAATCAGCGGGAAGCTTTTGTCGGTGGAGAAGGAATTTATGGAAATTGAGGGCTACGGCAGGCTTTATGTTTCTGAACACTTTTCCGCTTTTGACGGAGAGAGCATAAGGAGAGAGGGTATCAACCGCCTGCGTGTAGGCTCTACGGTGCACGAGTTCTATATAGACGGCAGCAATATCATTCAGGCGGCGGTGCGCATCGCCCCTTACCGGTACGACAGGGTACGGGTTTTGATTATGAATGACTATTTCAAGGTGCGGCACCATAACACCATCAGTCTGCAAAGCACGGCAGGGCTTACGGTACGCAAAGGAGGCGAAGAGATATCGGTGGCTGCCGACAGCATGTACAGTCTGACCAAGGATGATTTACAGGAAGATGAACGGGTGTTTGTCACAAGCCGGGATGGCAGTACGCCGATTCAGGTGCCCAGTTTGAAGCGGGATTTGGGGATACCGTCTTACAGCGGAAGTCTGGAGATTGTGCGCAGGGATGATAATATTTATCTGGTCAATGATGTGGATACGGAGGAGTACCTGCGCAAGGTGGTACCCAGCGAAATGCCGGAAAGCTTTGCTCCGGAGGCTTTAAAGGCACAGGCGCTTGTGGCGCGAACCTATACCTATCGAACCATGTCTGCCCAGGGAGAACTGCGGGTTTTCGGCGCCCAGCTGGACGACAGCGTCAATTATCAGGTTTACGGCAATCATCCGGGCTCGGAAAAAACGGATGCGGCGGTACGGGATACGGCAGGAGAGAGCCTGCGTTACGGAGGGGCATTTGCGGAAACCTTTTACTATTCCACCTCGGCAGGCGTCAGTACGGACGGAACAATATGGGGAGCCAAGGCGGAGGATATTCCGTATTTGCAAAGCCGCAGCATCAGTCCGGAGCGCAGGAGTTTATCGCTGAAGGACAATACAGCCTTTAAAAACTTCATTGATCAAGCGGATGAAAATGCTTATGAAAAAAATTATGATTTTTTCCGCTGGGAAACCACGACAAACAGTGAAATTTTACGTGAGAAAACGGAGGAGGCGGGAAACATACAGTCCGTTCGGGTAACGAAGCGAGGAGAGGGGGGCATTGTTTTGGCAATAGAAATACGGGGAGATAAAGGCAGTCATACCGTTAAGGGACATAATGCCGTCCGTGCCGCTCTGGGAAACAGCGACCTGGAGATAAGGAAGAATAACGGGGAAAGCGTCAGCGGCTTTTCCTCTCTGCCCAGTTCCTTTTTCTATATCGAAGAGCTAAGCAGGGATGAAAGCGGAACAGTAAGCTTTCGGATACGAGGCGGAGGCTATGGCCATGGTGTGGGAATGAGCCAAAACGCCGCGCAGGAAATGGCTTTGTCAGGTATGGATTATCGGCAGATTGCCGCTTTCTTTTATGAGGGAGCCACGGTGGAATAGCACTTGGAGATTGCAAAAGCAGGCAATATAAGCTATAATAGCCTAAGTTTTTAAAATGAGTAAGACTGGAAAGGGGTTTGTCATGACTTTACTGGAGAATTGGCGGGTAAAAGCATATAGCGACCAGAACAATGAGAAAGAAAGAGAAAAACTGTGGAAACAGTATTTTATAGTGGAAAAAGGCATCTACGAGCAGATTTTGGAAAAGCCGGAGGAGATTATTCGCCTGAGTGTGAAGGAGCTTGCCGAGAAGTACAAAACGGATATACAGACCATTACGGGGTTTTTGGACGGCATCAACGAATCCTTAAAGGAGCCGAATCCGATTGAAAGCATGGAGGAGGACACCGTCGTTACCATTGATATTGACTTGGAGAAGCTTTACTATAACATGGTGGAGGCAAGGGCGGAGTGGCTGTATAACCTGCCTGCCTGGGACAAGCTGCTAAGTCCGGAGAGAAGAAAAGAGCTGTATTTGGAGCAGAAAAAGAGCGGAACGGTCATTAAGGAGAAAAAGCTTGGAAGAAACGATCCTTGTGACTGCGGAAGCGGTAAAAAATATAAGCATTGCTGCGGGAAGAACTAAGCAGAGAATCAGACCAGAGGTGCCGGACTTGTGCCTCTGGTTTCATATCTTAAGGGCAGGAGTGTGAGAGAAAATATGGAAATGTATTCCGGTTTTGCCCTCCTTTACGATGCGTTTATGGAAGAAGTGCCCTATGGGTTTTGGGCGGATAACATTCTGCGCTTGTTTAGGGAGCATGGTATTACAGAGGGAATTGTAGCGGATTTGGGCTGCGGAACGGGGGCTCTGACCCTGCGTTTGGCAGAAGCGGGCTATGATATGATAGGCATTGACAGCTCATGGGAAATGCTGGATGCGGCAAGGGAAAAGAGCAGTCAAAAAGGGCGGGACATACTCTATCTGTGTCAGGATATGCGAAGCTTTGAGCTGTATGGGACCTGCGCAGCCATCATCAGCACCTGTGACAGCATCAATTATATCCTGAATCCGGCGGATTTGGTGGAGGTTTTTCGTTTGGTGAACAATTATCTGGATCCCGGCGGACTTTTTGTTTTTGACTGCAATAGCCCTTATAAGTATGAAAAGCTTTTGGGGGACAGGGTATTTGCCGAAAACAGCGAACGGGGCAGCTTCATCTGGGAAAACGAGTACAGCCCCGTCAGCAAAGAGAATGTTTATTACCTCAGTTTGTATGTAAAGGAGGAGGATTCGGATTTGTATGCCCGCTTTGAAGAAAAGCACGTACAAAGAGCCTATGACTTGGAGGAAATCAAGGCGGCGGCAGAACAGGCAGGTCTGGTATTCGGGCAGGTATATGATGCGGATGATTTCGGAGAAATCAAAGAGGATACCCAAAGATACCTCATTACCATGTATGAAAACGGGAAGCAGGGAGGACGATGAAGGATTATATTGTAAGAGCGAGTGCGGCAGAGGGGATGGTCAGAGCCTTTGCCTGCACCATGAGAGATACGGTGGAAACGGCAAAAAACGCCCATGGAAGCAGTCCGGTTGTCACGGCGGCTCTGGGCAGGCTTTTGTCGGCGGCGGCGATGATGGGCAGTATGATGAAGGGAGAGGAGGATTTGCTGACGCTAAAGATTGAGGGAAGCGGACCGATGAAGGCGGCGCTGGTTACGGCGGACAACAAGGGCAATGTTAAGGGCTATCCCTTTGTACCGGATGTGCTGCTGCCTCCTAACGCAAAGGGAAAGCTGGATGTGGCGGAGGCAATCGGTGTCGGTATTCTAAGTGTGATTGCGGATACGGGGCTGAAAGAGCCCTATGTGGGACAGGTGGAACTGATTTCCGGGGAGATAGCGGAAGACATCACCTATTATTATGCCGGCAGCGAGCAGATTCCCTCCAGCGTTGCCTTAGGAGTTTTGTTAAGCAGGGACAACAGGGTGCAGGCGGCGGGAGGTTTTATCATTCAGTTGCTGCCCTTTTGCCCGGAGGAGGTCATTGCCAAATTAGAGGAAAGGATTTCAGCTTTGCCGCCCATTACCGGACTTTTGGAAGAGGGCAGGACGCCGGAACAGATATTGGAACGGGTGCTGGGAGATATGGATCTGCAGTTTACGGACAAAATTCCTGCAGCCTTTGTGTGCGGCTGCGGCAAGGAAAAGATTGAAAAGGCCTTGATCAGCATAGGGGAGAAGGAGCTGCGGGAAATGGCACAGGAGGAAGAGGAAATCGAAGTGGCTTGTCATTTTTGCGCCAAGAAATACCGCTTCTCTTCGACAGAGCTGCATGCCCTCCTGGAAAGGGCAAAATAAAAAGAACAGAGGCTGTATCCCTGCTGTTCTTTTGCATTCTTTGTCTTATAAAACAGTTACGTTGACTGCTTGCGGTCCCTTTGCACCTTCCGTGATGTCGTAGCTGACAGCTGCGCCTTCTTCCAAGGTCTTGAAACCGTCCATGGTAAGACTGGAAAAATGTACGAAGACATCGCTGCCTGATTCATCGGATATGAAACCATATCCCTTTTGGTTGTTGAACCACTTAACTGTTCCTTTGCTCATAAGTACTTTATCCTCCGGATCTTAGAAATTTGTAGCTTGCTAACGAAGTTGATAAGTAAATGGATTATTTATAAACTTGGCAATCTGTTTTAGATGGTAGCATTGGATGGTCACAATGTCAAGAAAAATATACGCTTGGAGATAGAAAATTATGCGATTTAACAAAATGATGAGAAATGCAGTCCTGCATTTTGTGACTATTACTAGGCATAAACTGACGGTTATGCAGCTTTGTTTTAAAGTTGGCTTGTTCCGGCAGGGTTTGCTGCATGATTTGAGCAAATACAGCCCGACGGAGTTCTTGACAGGTGTTATGTATTATCAGGGGGTGCGCAGCCCGAATGCGGCGGAAAAGCTGGACAAGGGCTATTCGGCGGCGTGGCTGCACCATAAGGGCAGGAATAAGCATCATTTTGAATATTGGATTGACTACACCTTTTCTCCGGAGGAGGGTTTGCAGGGGATGAAAATGCCGCTGCGCTATGTTTTGGAGATGACCTGCGACCGTATTGCGGCTTCCAAAATTTATTCGGGAAAGGCCTATACCGACAATATTCCCTGGGATTATTACAGGCTGCGGGAAAAGGATATACATATCCATGCCGATACCAGGAGGCTGCTGGAGAAGCTTCTGCTACTGAACAAAGACGAGGGAGAAGAGGCCTGCATTTGCTATATGCGCTATCTTTTGAAACATCCGGAGCTTTATGAGAATAAGGGGAATAGGGATGGACAATCAGGTGATAGAGAATACAAAGAGGAGGAAATGTAAATGATGCTGCAGGGAAAGTGGAAGGAGTATTACAGCCTGCTGATTGCGGCGGCGGTATTACTGGCTTTGGTGTTGAATTTAACCACAGTGTATGAAGGGATACAGAATCTTCTTTCTATGTTCAGTTCGGTGTTTATCGGTGCTATTTTGGCGTTTATTCTGAACGTACCGATGAAGCGGATAGAGGGTTTTTGCCGGGCAGGAGGAATGAGAAAGGGAAGTCGGGCGCTTGCCATTGTACTGACTTTGATTATGGTGGTTTTCATACTGGCAGCCTGCGTATTGATCATCATTCCCAATTTCAGTAAAACCATGAGCCAGTTGATTATAGCGGTGGAAACCCTTTATATGCAGCTGGAGGAAAGCCTGCGCAGCAGCCATTTTATCAGCGGAGAATTGCTGAATGAGATTTTGCAGCGTTTGCAGGCCTTTGCCTCCGTGGATCAGGTGGTAGGTATTCTCAGTAAGGTGGCTCTCAATACCGGAAATATTTTTTCCAATGTATTCTCCTGGTTCTTCGGGCTATTTTTCATGGTAAACTTTCTGGCAGCCAAGGAGCATCTGCAAAGTATTGTTCTACGCCTGTTGGGGGCTTTTTTGCCGGATCGCTGGACAAGACTTTTATGTTATGTCGGCAGGATTTCGATAGAAACCTACGACAGATTTTTGTCGAGCAAACTGATAGAGGCTTTCATCATCGGCATGTTGCTGACCGCAGCCTATGCGCTGTTTCGTCTTCCTTACGGCGGAATGGTGGGCATTCTGGCAGGTATTTTGTCTTTTATTCCTTATGTGGGTTCTTTGACGGCAATGCTGGTGGGCGCTTTGTTCATATTTGTGGACAGTCCGATGCAGGCTTTGATTTCTATGGCTGTATTCCAGGGGGTGCAGTTTGTGGAAGACAATGTGATTTATCCTCGCGTGGTGGGACAGTCCGTGGGATTGCCGCCTTTATTTACCTTGGCGGCTGCCAGCATAGGAGGCGCTATGTTCGGCATTTTGGGTATGGTGTTTTTTACACCGATTTTTGCGGTTATTTATCGCCTGTGCAAGGAGGCGGTGGAATACCGTCTGGCAAAAAAGAGTGTCGTTTCTGAAGAAGAATAAAAAATAATAATAATTCCTATTTTTGTTATTGACAAGAAGATAAGTATATAGTATAGTATAACTACGATAAAGATTATCGAGAACTGAAGACGAATACAAATAGATAAAAACAAAGAGAGGGATTATGATGAAACAGATTATTGTAAATTTAAATCAATTATTGGCAGACCTGAATGTATTATATCGCAAATTACAGAACTACCACTGGAATATCCGGGGCAAGGAATTTTTTGAGCTCCATGCCAAGCTGGAGGAATATTACGATTATGTCAACGAGCAGATTGACGAGGTGGCGGAGAAGATTTTGATGGAAGGCGGTCAGCCTCTCGGCAGAATGAAGGATTATCTGGAAATTTCCAGGCTGTCCGAGGCGGAGAATGAGAAAATCAGTGCAGATAAGGTACTGGAGAATGTGGAGAAGGATTTCCGCTACATCAAGGGAGAGATTCTGGCACTGAAGGCGGCGGCAGACGAGGCAAATGCCTACGAGGTATCTGCTTTGGCGGATGAGTTGATTTCCGGATACAGCAAGGCGATTTGGATGATTGCTCAGTCCAGATAGGCACAGCTTCTTTTTCTTCTTTTTCATAGGAGCGCTCCTATGGCTTTAAACAAGGCCGGGAGCGCTTTTTTGCGTTGGAAAGGGCTTTTGTCAAATATCGGAAAATCCGTATTTATCAAAGTGGAGAAGATGTGATATACTTAGTCAAATATGCAAAAAATAAGGAAGTAGTATGGCACTCAGAATCAATAAATTTCTAAGCCGAATCGGTTATTGCTCCAGACGGCAGGCGGATGACTTGCTGGCGGCAGGGCGCATATATGTGCGGGGGAAAGCGGCAAAGACAGGGGACGTGCTGGAGGAAGGCGACACCCTTTATATAGATGGAAAGTATATTGCGGCTTATGAAGATGCGGATAGGGTAAAAGCGATTATTTTGGCACTATACAAGCCCAGGGGCATCGTCTGTACCAGCAGTACCGGGGACAGAGCGCCCAACATCGTGGATTATGTACATTATCCCGAACGGGTATATCCGGTGGGACGTTTGGATAAGGACTCGGAGGGCTTGATTTTGCTGACCAATCAGGGAGATATGGTCAATGCCCTGATGCGTGCAGGCAATTACCACGAAAAGGAATACGAAGTGGAAGTGGATCGGGACATTTCGGAGGACTTTTTACGGAAGATGGCGGCGGGGGTATATTTGCCGCAGCTGCAGCAAAAAACCCGTAAATGCAAGGTCGTCAAACTGGGCAAACGAAGCTTTCGCATTGTTCTGACCCAGGGACTGAATCGACAGATTCGCAGAATGTGCGCCGAATTGGGCATGCAGGTAAAGCGCTTAAAACGCATCCGTATTATGCATATCCGTCTGGAGGATCTGGCGTATGGTGCTTACAGGGAGCTGGATACGGCGGAAATCAAGGATTTATATCGAGGCTTGGGGCTGGATAAGAAAGAGGAAGGGCATGGATAAAAGGGAAAGAATAAAGGAATTGGTGAGCCTGCTGAATGAGGCGGCAAGGGCATACTATCAGGAGGCACGGGAGCTGATGCCGAATATGGAATATGACCGCCTGTATGACGAGCTGCTTGCGCTGGAGCAGGAAACGGGGCTGGTGCTGTCTTCTTCGCCCAGCAGGAAGGTGGGCTATGAGGTATTGTCGGCTTTGCCCAAAAAAGAACATGAAAGCCGGATGCTTTCTTTGGACAAAACCAAAGAGCCGGCGGCACTGCTGCAATTTTTGGGAGAGCAAAAAGGTCTGCTGTCCTGGAAGCTGGACGGCCTGACCGTGGTGTTGCGCTACGCAGACGGAGAACTGCAGGAGGCGTTGACGAGAGGAAACGGCAGCATCGGCGAAGTGGTGACCAACAATGCCCGTTACTTTACGAACCTTCCTCTGCACATTGCACACTCGGGTGAGCTGCTGATTCGCGGGGAGGCGGTGATTTCCTATCCCGATTTTGAGCGACTGAATGCTTTGATTGAGGATGCGCAGAGTCGTTATAAGAATCCCCGCAATCTTTGCTCAGGATCCGTCAGACAGCTTAATCCCGCAGTGACCAGGGAGCGAAAGGTAGCTTTCTACGCCTTTTCTCTGGTTCGCGCCTCCGGTTTCGATGCGGAAAACAGCAGGGAGAAGGAACTGCAGTTTTTGTCTTCTTTGGGTTTTGAGGTGGTGGAGTACCATGCCGTGACGCAAAAGAACCTGCTGCAGGTTTTGGAAGGGTTCAGAGAGCGTATTCAGGCTTTTCCCTTGCCGAGCGACGGTCTGGTGCTGAATTTTGATGATATTGCTTATGGGGATGCTCTGGGAGAAACAGCAAAATTTCCCCGCAATGCCCTTGCCTTTAAATGGTCGGATGAGCAGAAGGAAACGACGCTTTTGGATATGGAATGGAGCCCCTCCCGTACGGGGCTCATCAATCCGGTGGCGATTTTCGAAGCGGTGGATTTGGAAGGAACCAGCGTCAGTCGTGCCGGGGTACACAACATCAGTATGGTAAAGTCCCTGGAGCTGGGTATAGGAGATACCATTCGTGTATACAAAGCTAATATGATTATTCCGCAGATTTCGGATAATCTGACACGCTCCGGCAGCCTGGAGATACCCCAAAACTGTCCTGCCTGCAAAGGAGAAGCCCGCTTAAAGGACGAGAAGGGCGTGATGACTTTGCACTGCATCAATCCGGATTGTCCGGCGAAGCACATTAAGCTTTTTGCCTTGGCGGCGTCCAGGGATATGCTGGACATAGAGGGACTTTCCGAAGCAAGCCTGGAAAAATTCATGACACGGGGCTTTGTCGGTGAGCTTGCGGATTTGTTCAAGCTACAGTGTCACAAGGATGAAATAATAAAAATGGAGGGCTTTGGAGAGCGCTCCTACCGGAATCTGGAGCAGGCCATAGAGAAAGCCAGAAAAACGGAGCTTTCCCGCTTGCTGTCCGCCCTGGGCATTGCAGGCATCGGAAGCGCCAATGCGAAGGCGCTGGCGGCACATTTCGGACAGGACATAGAGGCCCTGCGAAAAGCCGGGAAAGAAGAGCTGCAGGCGGTGGAGGGTATCGGAGAGATTCTGGCGGAGGGGATTTATGCGTATTTTCGGAATGAGGAGAATAGCAGAAAGTTGGATAATCTTTTGCGGGAGTTGGAACTGGTGAAGCCGGAAGAAAAAGGCGAGGCCTTTCTGGCCGGCAAAAGCTTTGTCATTACCGGTTCCGTGGAGCACTTCAAGAACAGGAAGGAGTTGCAGGATTTGATTGAAAGTAAAGGCGGAAAAGTGGCTTCCGCCGTCAGCAGTCGAACGGATTATCTGATCAACAACGATGTTCTTTCCGCCTCCTCCAAGAATAAAAAGGCACGGGAATTAGGGGTGGCGGTGATATCGGAGCAGGATTTTTTACAATTATTACAGGAAGAAGAGGAAAAATAAGATATGCCGATTAAGATACAAAAGGATTTGCCTGCAAGGAGTATTCTGGAGGCGGAAAATATATTTGTTATGGATGAGGAGAGGGCGGTCAGTCAGGACATTCGCCCCTTGCAGATTTTGATTTTGAATTTGATGCCGCTGAAAGAAGAAACGGAAACCCAGCTCTTGCGGGCGCTGTCCAATACGCCCCTGCAGCTGGAGCTGACCTTTTTGATGATGGAAACCCACGAGAGCAAGAATACGAGTCAGAGCCATATCAATAAGTTTTATGTGGGATTTAGCGAGATTCGGAAAAAGACCTATGACGGGATGATCATTACGGGGGCGCCGGTGGAGCTGCTGGAATTTGAAGAGGTGGGCTATTGGGAAGAGCTGATGAAGATTATGCGCTGGTCCAAAAAGCACGTGACCTCGACCCTCCACATCTGTTGGGGATCCCAGGCGGGGCTGTACTATCACTACGGCATCGGCAAATACAAGATGGACAGAAAGCTGAGCGGGGTATATAAGCACAGAATTTTGGACAGAAAGGTACCTTTGGTACGCTCTCTGGATGATTATATTTATTGTCCCCATTCCCGGAATACGGAGATTCGGAAAGAGGATGTGGAGAAGGTTCGGGAGCTGCAGATTCTGATTGAAGGTGAGGAAAGCGGAATTTTGCTGATGATGAGCAGGGACGGCAGGCAGGTTTTTGTGCAGGGGCATCCGGAGTATGACAGAATGACTTTGTCCAATGAGTATTTCCGGGATATGGGTAGGGGCTTACACCCATCTATTCCGGAGAATTATTTTGCAGGAGATGAGGTAGGGACGGAACCGGTGTTGAGTTGGCGGAATTTCTCCAATACCTTTTATACCAACTGGCTTAATTTTTATGTATATCAGAATACACCTTACGTGTTGGAAGAATACAATGACGAAACGGCAAACTATCAAATATAAAGGGGAAAGTTTATGCGCGGTATATGGAAAAGTTTAGGTAAAAGCCTGGAAGCGGGGAAGGCGGCGCTTTTGGTGAGTATTATCGCCAGCCACGGTTCTGTGCCCCGTGGCGCAGGTGCCCATATGGTGGTGAATGAGGATGGACGAAAGGCGGGTACCATCGGCGGCGGCGAGGTGGAGCATGTTGCCATTGTCAAAGCGGTGGAAGCTTGTAAAGACAAGCTTTCTTACCGGCATCCATTCTGTTTGCGAGCCAATACAGCCAAAGATTTGGGTATGGTTTGCGGCGGAGATGTGGAAACGGCATTTTGCTATATTCCGGCAGATGCCTTTCATCAGCAGCTGCTGAAAGAAGTGGATCAGGTTTATGAGGATAAGGAGGCGCTGTGGCTTTTGCTGCCTCTGTATGAGGGGGCACAAGGGGCTTTGTGCTTCTATACCGAAGGGCGGGGATTTTTCGGTACGCCTCTTTCTGAGGAAGCCAAGGCACTGTTTAAGGGGCAAAAGTACACGAAACCCCGCATTTTGGATTTGGGCAAAGAGAAGTATTATGTGGAGCAGCTTGTGCTGTCCGAGAGGGTATATATTTTCGGCGGCGGGCATGTGGCGCAGGCCCTGGTGCCGGTACTGGCAAAATTGGGATTTCGCTGCATCGTTGCGGAGGACAGGGAGGATTTTTGCAGCCCTGCTCTGTTTCCGGAAGCGGAGTCCTGTATTCTGATTGACAATACTCGGGTGGCGGATTTTGTGGATATTACGGAAGATGACTATCTTTGTATTATGACAAGGGGACATCAGGCGGACACGGTGATACAGGCGCAGGTGATGCGCTCCAAGGCGCACTATATCGGGCTGATCGGCAGCAGAAGAAAGATAGCAACGGTGCAGGCAACCCTGCGGGAGCAGGGATTTGACGATGCGGATTTTGCGCGGGTAACCACCCCTATCGGTCTGCCGATTCAGGCGGAAACCCCGGAGGAAATCGCCGTCAGCATTGCCGCCCAGCTGATTATGGTAAGGGCGAACAGACAGTGATGCGGCATATTCTACTGGAGGGAGAGCGGGGAATCGGAAAGAGCCGCCTCCTGCGAGAGGTCTTGCAAGAATATCTGCCTTACGCCTGCGGCTTTGCGACTCTGCGCCTTTGGCAGGGAGAGAAGCTGCGCGCCTTTTGTCATATTCCGGCGAGCCGCTGGGGAGAGTATCCTTACGGCAGCGCTGTTTACACAGGGAATGAAGAGGGCAATATCATCCTGTTTGATGAAGCGGGAACGCAGTGGCGTCAGGAGGTGTTTCGGGCTTATTCCGGAGCCAAGCTCTTAAAGCGGCAGGGAAAGGAAAGGTATATGGTTCTGGATGAAATCGGCGGCTTTGAATTGCAGGCTCCCGATTTGACAGGATTGCTTCTGGCTGCCTTTGACAGCCTGCCTTGCATAGGGGTGTTGAAAAAAGAGAGCAATGTCAGGCAGGAAGATCAAAAGGCTCATGCCGCCTTTCGTGCCGCCTTGCGAAAGCGAAGGGATGTGCGGATTCTGGAACTGCGGGAAGACAATACAAAAGCCGTGCGCAAAGAGGTATTGACCTGGATACATCAATATGCGAAGGGGGAAGGAGAAAGTGGAATACGGAAATAAAGGAGCGGTGCGCAAGATTGCACTGCTTGCCCTTGTTTTGCTGGTGCTGCTTTTTTGCTCTGTTTTGCTGGGACGCTACGCCATTGCGGCAGGAGATTTATTCCGGCTTTTGTTTGGCGGTTCTGCCCTAAGGGAAAGCGCACAGGGGAAGAAAGCGGCACTGGTACTGTATAATATACGCCTGCCCAGGGTTTTGCTGGCCTGTTTGGTGGGGGCAGGTTTAAGTACCTCGGGGGCGGTTTATCAGACTGCCTTTCGCAATCATATGGCGAGTCCGGATATTCTGGGAGCGTCTGCAGGTGCCGCCTTCGGCGCTTCTTTGGCGATAGTGCTGGGGATGAGTGCCCGCATGATTGTGGTTTTTGCCTTTGTCAGCAGCATCGGCAGCGTCTTATTGGCGTTTTGGCTCAGCGAGCACGCCAAGGGCAAAAAAGTATTGAATCTGATTTTGGCGGGGATGATGGCGAGCTCCTTATGTACGGCGGGCACCTCTTATATGAAAATCATTGCGGAGCCGGGAACCCAGCTGCAGGAAATCACCTTTTGGCTGATGGGCAGCTTAAGCGGCGCAAGCCGTGGGCAGTTAGGTTTTGCCGCTCTGGTGCTTTTGCTTAGCTATACGCCTTTATTTTTGCTGCGTTGGCGTATGAACGCCTTAAGTATGGAAGACAGCGAGGCGCATATTCTGGGGGTGAATGCCGGACGGCTTCGTTTATTCAGCCTTGCTTTGGCAACCTTTTTGGTGGCCTTTTGCGTTTCCGTCAGCGGCATCATTTCCTGGGTGGGCTTAATTGTACCCCATTTTGCCAGGAAATGGGTGGGGAACAATATGCGCTATCTACTGCCGGCAAGCACCTTGCTGGGGGCGATTTTTCTGCTTTTGGTGGACGATATTTCCAGAAATCTGCTGAAGGTGGAAATCCCCATCGGTATACTGACGGCCCTAATCGGCGTTCCTTTCTTTATGTATTTGTTCGTGAGAAAGGAGGAGGTGTACTGATGCTGCATATCGAGAATCTCCATTACAGCTACGAGGACAGTGACAAAAAGGTTCTGGAGGGGCTGAGTTTTTCTCTGGAAGCGGGGCAGTTGGTCAGCGTATTGGGAGAGAACGGCGTAGGAAAATCTACGCTGTTTAAGTGTATTCTGGGGATTATCCGCCGCTACCGCGGCTCCATACGGGTAGGTGAGCGGGAGGTAAAAGAAATGCACCACAGGCAGATGTCGGAGTATTTCAGCTACATTCCGCAGCATGTCAATACAGCTTTGCATTATTCCGTACAGGATATGGTGCTGTTGGGGCTTGCCCGTCACATCGGCGTCTTTTCCCTGCCCAAAAGAAAGCAGGAGGAGTTGGCATTTGCCGCTTTGGAGAAGTTCGGGGTGCTGTATTTGGCGAAGAAAAGTTTCCTTGCCGTCAGCGGCGGAGAACGGCAACTGGTGATGATGGCACGTTCCTTCTGTCAAAATTCTAAAATATGGATACTGGATGAGCCTTGCTCCAATTTGGATTACGGGAATCAGATGCGGGTATGGGAAAGCTTACGAAAGCTGAGCAGGGAAGGCTATCTGATTGTGTTGAGCAGTCATCATCCAGAGCAGTCATACATTTTTTCGGATCGTATTCTGGTTCTGCATGAAGCAAAAATATTGGCGCAGGGAAGACCGCAGGAAGTCATTCGCAGTGAGGTAATCAGCCGTATTTACCGTATGGATTTGGAGGTACACAGTTTGTGTGAAGACCGCTGCCGCGTGATTTTGCCGCCGGATATTTACTATTCGGAAAAAATGCGTTAATATTAGCTGGAAATAATTTTTTTATTTTAAAGGAAAGGGATGATGAAAAAGAAAGTAAAACATGCCGTTTTGGCCTTGGGACTTGTCTTGAGCCTGTTTGCCTGTACGGCATCAAACATGGCAAGTACGCAAACGACAGAGAGTACGACACAGGTAACGACAGTACAGGAAACAACGGCGCAGACGGAGGCGGCTGCGGGACAAAAAAGCTTTGTGGACAGCTCCGGCAGAGAGATTATGTTGCCTGATAAAGTAGAAAAGATTGCCGTAACCGGACCGATGACACAGATTTATGTTTATGCTTTGGCGCCGGATAAGCTGGTGGGTATTGCCAGAGAATGGGATAAGGGAGCGGAGGCTTATATCCCGGAAAAGTATCTGAGTCTGCCGGTACTGGGTCAGCTTTATGGCGGCAAAGGAGAGATGAATAAGGAGGAGCTTGTCAAAGCGGATCCGGATATTGTCATTGACATCGGTCAGACCAAGGAGGGGATTGCCGAAGATTTGGATGCTTTGACGGAACAGACGGGGGTTCCTTTTGTGCATATTGCAGCGGACTTAAAGAGCAGCCCGGAGAGCTTCCGCAGTCTGGGTATTTTACTGGGCATGGAAACGGAAGCGGAAAGTCTGGCTGTATATCTGGATGAGGTCCTGGCAAGGACGGAAACGCTGATGCAGACGGTAGGGGATAATAAGAAGAAAATTTTGTACATTACCGGTGCGGAGGGTAAGAATGTAATCGCCAAGGGCGCTTACCATGCAGAGGTGTTGGATATGATGGGGGATAATCTGGCTTTAGTGGATGAGCCGTCCTCCAAAGGTGACGGAAATGCCGTAGATATGGAGTATCTTCTGACTTTGGATCCGGAGTTTATTTTGTTTGCTCCGGGCAGCATTTATGCCACGGTGGGAGAGGATGCCGCTTTTGCGGGTATGAGCGCAATTGCGGAAGGAAATTATTATGAAGCGCCGGCTTTGCCGTATAACTTTATGGGCTTTCCGCCGTCCGTACAAAGATATCTCGGTATGATGTGGCTGGGCGAGCTCTTGTATCCGGAGCAGGCGGACTACGATTTGGAAGAAAGCATTCGCTCCTACTACAAGCTGTTCTATCACACGGATTTAACGACAGAGATGTATCAGGATTTAATGAAGAATGCCCTGCCTGAAAACTAGGCGGGAACTGGGGTATACCGGAGGAAAGAAATGAATATTGTTATTGTAGGTTGCGGAAAGGTCGGCAGGACGTTGACCCAGCACCTGAACGAGGAGAACCACAACATAGCGGTCATTGATACGGACAGCCATGCCGTATCGGAGGTTGCCAATACCTACGACGTTTTGGGCGTAGTGGGAAACGGCGCCAGCTATGCGGTGCAGATTGAGGCGGGGATAGAAAAGGCGGATTTGTTCATTTGTGTGACGGAATCGGATGAACTGAATCTTTTATGTTGTATGATTGCCAAGAAAACCGGAAACTGTAAGACCATAGCCCGGGTTCGCAATCCGATTTACAGCCATGAGATTCACTTCATTAAAGAGGAATTGGGCTTGTCCATGGTTATCAATCCGGAGTTGGCTGCTTCTGCCGAAATTGCGCGTATTCTGCGCTTTCCCTCTGCCATCAATATTGAGATTTTTTCCAAAGGTAGATTGGAGATTTTGGAGTTTCAGCTGAATGAAGGCTCGATGCTGCATAATCTGCGCCTGATGGATATGGGAAAAAGAATCAAGGCGGATGTGCTGGTCTGCGGTGTGCAAAGGGGAGAGGAAACCATTATTCCCAACGGAAGATTTATGCTGCAGGCAGGCGATATCATCAGCCTGATCGGCGCCCAGACCCAGACAAAGCAGTTTTTTAAAGAAATCGGCTTTCATACCCATCAGGTGAAGGACACCATGATTGTGGGGGGCGGTAAAATCGCCTACTATCTTGGCAGTATGCTCATTAAGATGGGAATAGGGGTTAAAATCATCGAAATGGATAAAGAGCGTTGCAAGGAGCTCAGCGCCATGTTGCCGGAGGCGGTAATCATCAACGGTGACGCCACCAATCAGGAGCTGCTGATAGAAGAGGGCATAGACAGCGTGGACAGTTTCGTGACGCTGACCGGCTTTGATGAGGGCAATATCTTTTTGTCCCTGTTTGCAAGGTCCAGAACGGATGCCAAGCTGGTGACCAAGGTCAATCGTATTGTCTTTGACAATATTGTGGATACTTTTAAATTGGGCAGTATTATTTCTCCCAAGAATATTACGGCGCAGTATATTTTGCGTTATGCAAGGGCTCTGCAAAACGGTATGGGCAGTAACGTGGAAACCCTGTACAAGATCATCAATAAAAAGGCGGAGGCTCTGGAATTTAAGGCGACCGGAGAGGCAAGGATGCTCGGCAAATCTTTGGAGGAGTTGCGCTTAAAGGATAATATTCTGGTGGCAAGCATCATTCGAAAGGGGAAGATTATTACCCCGAACGGACGAAGCGTGATTGAGGAAGGCGACAGCGTCATCATTGTGACAACCCGCTTAGGTTTAAGCGACTTAAACGACATTCTGGGAGAATAAGCGGCATGAACTATTCGATTATTATACATATCCTGGGAAAAGTTGTAGGCTTGGAGGGGATTCTCTTGTTTTTTCCCTTCATTGTGGGTTTGCTTTACGGGGAGAAGGAAGCGTATGCCTTTGCGGTGGTGGCTGTTGTCTGCCTGCTGCTGGGCTTTCTGATGATGCGAAAAAAGCCGAAAAATTCGCTGTATTTTACCAAAGAAGCCATGAGTATTGTGGCTTTGAGTTGGATTTTGATGAGTATTTTCGGAGCGCTCCCCTTTGTGTTAAACGGGGATATTCCCCATTTCATCGATGCACTTTTTGAAACGGTGTCCGGTTTTACCACTGCCGGCTCCAGCATCCTGCCGGCGGTGGAGGAAATCAGTCGTGCCGGTATTTTCTGGAGAAGTCTGACCCACTGGATAGGGGGTATGGGGGTTATTGTATTTTTGCTCGCCATTTTGCCCAGTACAGGCGGTTATGACATGCATCTGATGCGGGCGGAAAGCCCGGGACCCAGCGTAGGCAAGCTGGTGCCGCGCATCCGTGATACCGCCAAGTGTCTGTACGGCATCTATATTGCCATGACCTGTGTGCAGATTATCCTCCTGCTTTGTGTGGGCATGCCCCTGTTCGATACGCTGACGATCACTTTCGGTACGGCGGGTACCGGCGGTTTCGGCATTAAGAATGACAGTATGGCAAGCTATTCTCCGCTGATTCAGAATATTGTAACCGTATTTATGATTCTTTTCGGCGTGAATTTCAATGCTTATTTTATATTGTTTTTGTCCAAGCATAAGAAAGATATTGTTAAGCAGGAAGAAGTCAGAACCTATATCGGGATTATTCTGCTGGCGAGTCTGGTGATTGCGGCGGATATCGTCAAGATTTACGGAAGCTGGGGGACTGCGCTTCGGCATGCCTTTTTCCAGGTGGGCTCCATCATTACCACGACAGGTTATACCACGGCGGACTTTGAGCTCTGGTCCCAGTCTTCCAAAACCATACTGGTATTGTTGATGTTCGTCGGTGCCTGTGCAGGCAGTACGGGAGGCGGTATCAAGGTATCCAGAGTGCTCATTTTGATTAAAAATGTATTTCGGGATATTTCCCACTATATTCATCCCAACAGCGTCAAGGTCATCCGTCTGGACGAAAGGGTGGTGGACAGCGATATCGTTAAGGCGGTCAGCGCATTTTTGGCGACCTATGTGCTTTTGTATGCCTCCATTTTGCTGGTATTGGCTTTTGACAGGCATGATTTGGTGACGAATTTTACCGCCGTTGCGGGGACGTTTAACAATGTGGGCCCCGGGCTTTCCTTGGTGGGGCCTATGGGAAATTTCAGTATATTCTCACCGCTTTCCAAGATGGCGCTTATTTTCGGCATGCTGGCGGGAAGGCTGGAGTTGTATCCGATGCTGGTGATTTTTGCACCGAGCATTTGGAAAAGAAAGAAGGGAAAGCAGGCAGGCGTTTAAAGACCCCTGCCTGCTTTTATAAGTAAAAATGATGAAGGCTTTTATTTTTTTGAATTGGCAAATCCCGATGAGAAAGCGTATGATAGGGCTAAAACATACAGGAGGGAGAAGGGATGAAGTTTGTATTGATGCCGGACTCGTTTAAATTAAGTCTGGCTTCTGCCGAAGTCTGCGAGATTATGGCAGAAAGCATCAGGAAGCATTTTCCGGAATCGGAGATTGTCAGCGTACCGGTGGCGGACGGAGGAGAAGGATCGGCAGACGCCTTTTTAACGGCTCTGGGAGGACAAAAGGAATATGTGCAGGTCAGCGGTCCTTATGCGGAGAAAATAGAAGCCTATTATGCGCTGCTGGAAGAGGGAAAGACGGCGGTGATTGAAATGGCGTCTGCGGCAGGACTTGCTTTGGCGGAGGGCAGAAAAAATCCGGAAAAAACCGGTACCTACGGCGTAGGAGAACTGATTCTGGCGGCGGCAAAGAAAGGGGTAAAGAAGATTATCCTGGGACTGGGGGGCTCCTGTACCAATGATGGAGGCTGCGGGGCTGCGGCAGCCTGCGGCATTACCTTTTTCAACCGGGAAGGGCAGAGCTTTGTTCCCACGGGAGGCAGCTTAAAGGACATTGCCCGTATCGAAAGCAGGAACAAAAGCCCTTTGCTGCGGGATGTGGAGATTTTGGTGATGTGTGATATCGACAATCCGATGTACGGTGAACAGGGGGCTGCCTATATTTTTGCCCCGCAAAAAGGGGCGGATGCCGAGATGGTAAAGCGCTTGGATGCGGGTTTGCGGCACCTTGCCCTGCGGATACGGGAGGATTTGGGGCAGGATGTGGATACGCTTGCCGGCGGCGGCGCTGCCGGGGCCATGGGAGCCGGTATGGCGGCATTTTTCGGAGCAAGGCTGCAGATGGGAATCGAAACCGTTTTGGACACGGTGCATTTTGAAGCTTTGGCAAAGGATGCGGATTATATTTTTACCGGAGAAGGAAAGTTTGACGGGCAGAGTCTTGGGGGTAAGGTATTGATTGGGCTGGCAAGGCGTACGAAGAGGCTGGGGAAGAATTTGATTGCCGTCGTGGGCGGCGTGGAAGACGGGGAAATCGCTCCTGCCTATGATATGGGTATCGGCGCCGTTTTCAGCATCAACCGTCTGCCGATGGATTTTTCTCTCAGCCGTCCCTACAGCAGGCAGAATCTGGCCTATACCATGGATAATATACTGCGTTTATTGAAGATGTAAGATAAAAAACTGCCCTTATTTTTGGGGCAGTTTTTTGATGAAACTTTATTTTGCTTTTGTCAGCTCTCCGGCAAGATTGGTTTCCATCATCAGCTTCAGCTTTTCTCCGGCATAGCCCTTGCTTAAGAGATAATACAGCTTGGCGACCGCAGCTTCCGTTGTCATATCAAAGGCACATATGGCGCCGAAGCCCTTTAATTGTGAGCTGGTTTCGTACTCGCCCACGGAGGTGCTTCCGCGGATACATTGGGTGCAGATGACTATCGGTGTTCCGGTTTTCTGCGCCTTGCTTAAAAGGCTGTCCAGTTCTCCGCCGATATTGGGGATATTGCCGGCGCCGAAGCCTTCGATAACCAGAGCATCCAGTTCGCTGTCTACAATGGAATGGAAAATGTCATAGGATATGCCGGGAATGGTTTTGAGCACCGCAATTTTCTGCGGATGAATCGGTGTGTACAGCAGCTCATTGCCGGCAGGAGCAATATTTTTATCAAAGTAGCGAATATGCACGCCGGATTCCGCCAAATCCGGATAGTTGGGGGAGGCAAAGGCTCCCTTTTCATCCGAACTGACCTTAATGCTGCGATTTCCCCGAAACAAGTGGTTGCCGAAAAAAACGCAGACCTCCGGTACCTTGTTCTCACCGGCAATCATCAAAGAAGAAATAATATTATCCCGGGCATCGCTGCGGATTACGCCGAAAGGAATCTGAGAGCCCGTCAGCACCACAGGTTTACTCAGCCCTTTCAGCATAAAGGAAAGGGCTGAAGCCGTATAGGCCATGGTATCGGTGCCGTGCAAAATCACAAAGCCGCTGTAGCGGTCATACAGGCGGAAGATATCCTCGGCGATTTTAATCCAGTGCTCACAGTGGATATTGGAGGAGTCCAGCAAAGGCTCATATTCAATCAAATCGAAGGCGGGAACCTCGGGATAGCTGCATTCCGGCATCAGTGCCAGCTGCTCAGCCAAAAATCCTTTGCAGGGAACGTAGCCCTGTGCTTCTTTTTTCATACCGATGGTGCCGCCGGTATAGATCATACATACTTTATTCATTTCCCTTATTCTCCCTATTGCGGTAGTTTATAAAAAATATTTCCGGACGGAATGCAGGCTCCAGCAGAGGATGTTCCACAGAACCGAAGGTGCCGGCAGCTTTTCGTCTTCTCTTTGGATATCCCAGATGTACTTGGCGCTTTTGAGCTTGTTGGAGGACAGTGACCTGTCGTGTACGCGGTAAGAAACCAAAGCCTCATCAATACCGTAGGCAATGCTGCCGCCTCTGAGCAGGGCAAGCCAAGTGGAATAATCATGACTTAAGCGGCGGGCAGACATTCTGAAGTCCCCCGCCAGCCTGCGGTCAATGACAACCGTGGAGTTGGCGATCAGGGTGTTTTTCAACAGCATGGAATAGGATGCATAAATCGGTATGCTGCGCTTTTTTTTGTAGAGCCGTCCCTCTTTATCAATCATTTCGATTGCCGTGTAGCAAAGCAGGGCTTGCTTTTCCCGCATCAGTGCCAGCTGCTTGCCGAGCTTGTCCTTCTTCCACAGGTCATCGCTGTCTGCAAAAGCGATATAGCGTCCTCCGGCTATTTCCAGCCCTTTATTTCTGGCGGCGCCGGCGCCTACATTTCGGGGCAGGCGGCAGTAATGTATCTGCGGATGGGCTTTGGCATACTGCTTCGCGATTTGTGCCGTGGCATCTGTAGAGCAGTCGTCAATGATGATAATCTCCATTTTCTCCCGGCAGTCCTGGGCAAGCACGGCATCCAGGCTTTCGGCAAGGTAGGACTCGGCATTGTAGGCGGGGATAATGACAGAAAGTAAATCCTCTTGAAAATGTTTTTCCATATTCGCTCCATAATATTATTCTGCTGTTTATCATATCCTAAGCGGAAGGATTATGCAAGCCGGGCAAAAAAAGGGAGCTTATGGCTAAGCCCCCGCTTTCGTATATGCGGCATCATGAGCCGCTGCTTGTACTGCTTTCCGTAGAAAGCTCGGCGCTGAACAGTTCGGACAAAACGGTGCTGTATTCCGTATGGGAGAATATATCATTCAGGAATACGTTCCAATGCCTTGCATCCTTTGTTTTGCTTCCAAATTCATAATCTTCCTGCCCGTAGTCGATGGTATCAAAACCGGGAACGGCCTTGCTTGCATTTTGATTGCGATAAGCCAGGACATCGGCAAGGGTAAAGCTGACCTGACTTAAATCCTCCGTGTTGACCCAGGAGCGGATATCCGTTCCCGTGGCAGCTGTTTCCGTACCGTTGGTGCTTTGGATTTCGGCAGCCCCTTTGGATATGGTTTTATTGTTGACATACTTGCCGTACATCTGGTCTACATACAGGGCAAGGGAATTGCCGAAGATTTCGGAAGGCACGTGTCCGCCGTTCCACTGCCACTCCAGTTCGCTGTCTACGCCGCTGTTTAACCAGGCAAGATGCAGATTCAAAGAGGCCATCATCGGGATATCCCCTTCGCTGCCGCCCATCACAAGGCGTGTCCAGGTAGGATTTTTGGTTTGTTCGGCGCCGATATATCGAAGAGGATTGTATAGGGCAACAATGTTGTTGCCGTACTGATCACCTGCTTCAATTTCTGCAATATCCTGAGCATAAGCCTCTGCCATTGCGGCAAAGTCGGCGTAGGTAGAAGAATCTATGCTTGCACCGGAAGAGGATGTACTTCCGGAGCTGGGACCGCCGCCTCGTATATTGGTTCCGAATAAAGCATCCACGTCGGAAGAATCCGTTGCGGCGGTAGTGGAGGTCGTGCTTTCCGCAGTCGCTGCGGCATCTGACGGAGGTGTGGAACCGGAAGGAGGTGTGGAGCCGGACGGCGGCGTTCCGCCCATCCCCATCCCGCCTTTGCTTTCTGTCTTGGCATAGCGTCCGGCAAGGAAAGCCGCTTTTTTCTCCTCGCTTGTCATTGCGGCTGTTTCGGCATCGCTTAAGGCGGTACCGCTCTCATTGAACCAGGTCCAGTCTGTGGCATAATCCAGGTTGTCCAGATACCACTGCAGATTCCGGGTAAACTGTGCCAGATATAAGTCTAAGTAAGTACCGTAGTAGCCGTTGGTTTCCGGATACTTTTCGGCATCGTACTCTATGCGCAGGTTGACGGTGTCGTTTGTATCCCCGTCCCGATCAATGTCAAAGCCGATGACGGATTCCTGTACGGATAAGTTCTGCTCGTTGATGTACTTCATATAGGCTTCGGACAGATAAGCAGCCAGCTGCTTTTGGAACGGCGTATTAAAGCTGTAAGTAGTATCCATATAATATTCAAAGGCCTGTGCCATATCCGCCTCGTACAGGGAAGTGATGGCGCTGTATGCTACGGTTCCCCATGCCCCGTCGGACAGACTTTGCTCCTCACCGTTTATGGTGACGCTTGTTGTGTAGGAGCCGTCCGTATTTTCATACACGCCCGCAGCTCCCGCTTCCGCCTGATAAGGATAGAAATCGGGATGATTGGAGGTGGCTGCAAACATTGCGGCATGTGCACCTCCGCCTGAACCGCCGGTCGTGACGAAATAATCCACATTTCCGGGAAGGTTGCCCAGAAGCATATTGTATTTCACGAAGCGTACGGCATTTTTCTGGTCTACCAGGCAAAGAGGGGCATCACCGGTATAGTACGTGTTGCCGCTTTCATCCGTAGCCTGTGACTGTTTGCCGCGGTTTCCGCAGGCGATGCTGATATAGCCGTATTTGGCATAAGAGGTTCCTGCCGTTTTATTGCTTTGTTCGCTGTATCCTGCCGCGCCGGTTGTGAATATGGAAAGAGCGGTGTCGGCGGTATAGCTTTGTCCGTTCTCATTTTGTATGCTTGCTTCATGATCAATAACCAGGCTTCCTTTCACGGCTGCCGTATAGTTTTGTGCTGTAAGGTCTTCTGTTTTATCCCCGTTTGTATCGATGCCCTTTACATAAGCGCCGGGAACGGCAACGGAAACACCCTGCAAATCCGCAACCTCCGGGTTCAGTACGGCGGATACGACGGAAAGCACCCAGGCATCCGCCTCGGCATCATAGCTCCATTCCTGCTCCGTATTGTTGGCGAGGTTCAGGCTTTTTTCAATTTCTTCCTTTTGTGCGCTGTCTTTTAGGGAGGAGTCTGCTGCTGCGCTGCTTTCCTGCACAGCGGTGCTTGTTTCTTCGGCGGTACCTGCGCTTGTCGTCGTGCTGTCTTTTACGGCACATCCTGCGAGGGCAGAAAGTGCAAGGGCTGTACACAGCCCGGATAAAAGATATTTCTTTTTCATGGTGCCTCCTTTTTGCATACCATAGTCATTAATTGCTTAAAGCAGCTTAGTAGTATATATAACACTGCCGGAGCAGGAATACAAGAGGGATGAAAAGCTTTTCACAGAAAATACAAAAACAGAGAAAGGTATAAGCAAAAGCGATGGGGCTTATCGCTTTTAAGAATTAGCCAGTATGCAGGGACAGGTGCTATGATACGTCTATCATTGGGAAAGGAAGGGTAATGATATGACGCCGAATATTGTGAAAATGGAAGTGTATCCGGTGGCGGGCAGGGACTGCATGGAATTGAATTTAAGCGGTGCCCATGCGCCGTTTTTTACCAGGAATGTCGTGATACTGACGGACAGTGAGGGAAGAAGCGGAGCAGGAGAGGTTCCGGGAGGTGAGAAAATTACAAAGGCTCTGGAAGAGGTGCGGCATCTGGTGGAGGGAAGCTCTCTTGCAGCCTATAAGAGTACGCTGCAGCGGGTGAAGCGGTATTTGGAGGGTAAAGGAGAGGAAGACGTACGGGGCAACCAGACCTTTGATTTGAGAACCGGGGTGCATGTGCTGACGGCGATAGAGGCGCCTTGTCTGGATTTGCTCGGCCAATTTCTTGGCGTGCCGGTATGTGAGCTTTTGGGCGAGGGGCAGCAGCGGGATAAGGTGCGAATGCTGGGATATTTATTCTTTGTAGGGGACAGAAGAAAGACGGATTTGCCTTATCATGCGGAGCCGGACAGCGACTGCGAATGGTACCGGATTCGGCATGAGGAGGCGCTGGATGCAGAGAAAATTGTCGCTTTTGCCAGGGCGGTCAGGGAGAAATACGGTTTTGCGGATTTCAAGCTGAAAGGAGGCGTGCTCTCCGGAGCCCGGGAGATGGATGTGATCAGGGCTCTGAAAAAAGAATTTCCCGAAGCCAGAATAGATTTGGATCCAAACGGTGCATGGCTGTTGGAGGAAGCCGTGGAATATGTTAAAGGGATGGAAGGAATTTTAAGCTACTGTGAGGACCCTTGCGGTGCGGAAGGCGTATATTCCGGCAGAGAAATCATGTCGGAGTTTCGCAGAAGGACGGGTTTTCCTACCGCAACCAATATGATCGCCACGGACTGGCGGGAACTGGGACATGCCATGGATGCGCAGGCGGTGGATATTGTGCTGGCGGATCCGCATTTCTGGACCATGTCCGGCTCAGTCAGAGTGGGACAGCTTTGTCAGGATTTCGGTTATACCTGGGGCAGTCACTCCAACAACCATTTCGACATTTCCCTTGCCATGTTTACCCATGTGGGGGCTGCGGTACCGGGAGAGTATAATGCTTTGGATACCCACTGGATATGGCAGGAGGGTCTGGAAAGGTTGACCAGGGAGCCGCTGCAGATTATCGGGGGGCAAATAGAGGTTCCCCGAAAGCCGGGACTGGGGATTGAAGTGGACAGGGAGCAGGTGGAAAAGGCGCATCGGCTTTATTTGGAGCATTGCCTGGGGGCAAGGGATGATGCGGCGGCGATGCAGTATTTGATCCCGAACTGGCGCTTTCACCCTAAAAAGCCTTGTCTGGTGAGATAAAACACAAAACAGCACGAAGATTTTAATGTCGTGCTGTTTTTAAATGCGGTAATTTTCCTTATCATGCCTGTCAAAATAAGACAGAAGCATATGATAGAAATGCTTTTCGGCTTCGTTCATATTCCAGTTCTTGCGGTAGGTGACAAAGTTCTGCCGCTCCAGCTTCGGCTCAAAGCTGTAATATTTAATGTTGTTTTCATCCACGGCACTGGAGGAGGCGATGAAGGAAACGCCCATACCGGCGGATACCATACTTCTGGTGGCGTTAATGCTGTCGGTTTCGCAAAGAGATTTGGGCTCCAGCCCCAAATCGGTGAAGAGCTTTTCGGTGGCAATTTGCAAAGAAGAGCCCCGCTTGGGCTTAATAAAGACTTCATCCTTGAAGAAGGTAAGGAAATCATCGTTTTCAATAATATTGCCGCGGTTGATTTTGACATAGGGATGGCTCATGGGTACGGCAAAAAATATTTCCTCGCTGCGAAGGCTGACCGACTGTTCTTCAAAAGGAACGGCATTGGTAGCCGCCATAATACCCAGATCTATGTTTTCCTGTAAAAGCATCTTCTTCAGCTGGGGCAGACCCGTCTGGGTGATTTCGATGGTATAATCCGGATAAACCTGATTAAAGGCAGGTATGATTTCCGCCAGCATTTTCAAGCCGAATAAAGAGGTGGTGCCGACGGTGATGTGTCCTTTTTTCTCAATATTCTGAATATCCCGATACAGCTGCTTTTGTATGTCTATGACACGGGCTGCCGCTTTACAGTACAGCTCGCCGGCTTTGGTCGGTATCAGTTCGCCCTTTGCCCGAAAAAACAAAGGGGTTCCCAGCTCGGCCTCCAATTTGGCAAGATACTGACTGAGGGAGGACTGGGAAACATATAATTCCTCGCTTGCCTTGGTAATATTTTTGTGTCTGCCGATGGTCAAAATATAATTCAGGTATTTGATATCCATAAAGTATCCCCCTTGTATACAGCGCCGTAGCAGCGGAATAATAAGTCTTTCTTATAGCTGTAATCATTTTTAAGTATTGGTCAAAGATGAACAGGCTATGTACACTAGGATAAAAGTATAACAGAAATACGAATTTATGTAAATGAAAGGAAAGTAGGAAAATGATGACACCGATTGTGACTTCCATGCAGGTTATCCCTCTTGCCGGTTACGACAGTATGCTGATGACCCTGAGCGGCGCTCATGCCCCTTTTTTCACCAGAAATCTGGTGATACTGACGGACAGCAACGGCCATACGGGCATCGGAGAAATCCATGGCGGTGATTATACCTATGCCTGCCTGCGGGCATGTATTCCTTTGGTAGAGGGCAGAGAACTGGTCAGATACAGGGGGATTTTGGACGGCATTGCCAAAGCTTCCGTAAAAGCCGGGCAGGATGACGGAGAGGGAATACAGAGTCTGGATATTGCCAAGCTGCAGTTTGTGGTAAAGGCCCAGTGGGCGATAGAATGTGCGCTTCTTGATTTGCTGGGGCAGTTTCTGGGGGTACCCATGTGCGAACTTTTGGGTGAAGGCAGGCAGAGAGATAGGGTAGAAACCCTGGGTTATCTTTTTTATGTCAGCGATAAGCAAAAAGCAAACCTGCCGTATTTGGATGAGGGCTACAGCGAGGATGAATGGTTCAGGCTGCGCAGGGAGGAAATGCTTTCGGCGGAGCGTATTGTGGAACAGGCGGAGGTGCTGTATCAAAAATACGGCTTCCGGCATTTTAAACTCAAAGGCGGCGTTTGGGAAGGGGAGAAGGAGATGCAGGCGGTGCAGGCATTGAAGAAGGCCTTTCCGCAGGCGGGAGTGAATATAGATCCGAACGGTGCCTGGTCTTTGGAGGAAGCGGTCAGGCTTTGTAAAAACGCGGGAGGAATCCTAAGCTATGTAGAGGATCCCTGCGGTCCGGAGGGAGGATATTCCGGACGGGAGATTATGGCGGAATTTAAAAATCGGGTACATATACCGGTGGCAACCAATATGATCGCTACGGACTGGCGACAGTTTTACCATGCGGCGGCGCTGAAATCGGTGGATATCGTGCTGGCGGATCCGCATTTCTGGGGCTTTGAAGGCAGCGTAAGGATGGGACAAATTCTGCGGGACTGGGGTCTTACCTGGGGCAGTCATTCCAATAATCACTTTGACGTTACTCTGGCAGCCTTTGCCCATGTTGCGGCAGCCATACCGGGAGAGCCTGCGGCGCTGGATACCCATTGGATATGGCAGGATGGACAGGACTTACTTGATGATGCGCCGAAGATAAGGGAGGGGTATCTTGAGGTGCCGCAAAAGCCGGGCTTGGGGGTCAGGCTGAATATGGACAGAGTGCGGGAAGCGCACGATTTGTACAGAAATTTGCCAAGCCATGACAGGGATGACGCCCTGGCCATGCAGTACCTGATTCCGAACTGGAAGTTCGATGCCAAGAAGCCGGCATTAGTAAGATAAGAGGAAAGGAAAGAAAGAGTATGTTTATCAAAAAATACGGGGACATCATTGTAGCGGTATTTTTTATTTTGCTGTCCGCGGCAATGATTGCCATGGCCCTGCAGTTTCCCAAATCCGCCATCATGGAGATAGGTCCGGATTTTATGCCGATTGTGGTCAGCTCCTGTACCCTTGTTTTGGGTTTTGTTTTATTATATTTGTCCTTGAGAAAACTTAGGCGGGCAGATGCCGCAGAGCAGGATGTTAAGGACGAATCGGATTACAAGCGAGTATCCGTAAGCTTTGCGCTGATTCTGGTATATGTGTTTACGATGAAGCCCATAGGCTTTATTATCAGCACGATACTTTACCTTCCGTTGCAGATGCTGGTTTTGGCGCCGGAGGACAAGCGTAAGAAGAAGGATATCATAACGGTATCTGCGGTTTCACTTATTTTTACGCTGGTGGTATTTTTGCTGTTCCGGTATGGGTTCAAAATTGTGTTGCCAAGCGGTCTGTTTACCATTCAATTTTAAAGGGGAGAAACTAATATGCATGCATTATCATCTTTAGGCGGGGCATTTATTTCGATTATGACCCCTGAATCCATTCTGACTATGATTGCGGGTGTGATTGTCGGTATTATCTTCGGTTCCATACCGGGCTTGTCGGCATCCATGGCGGTGGCGCTGTTTTTGCCGCTTACCTTCGGTATGAATGCCTCCATTGGCATGAATGTACTGGTAGCGGTTTACATCGGCGGTATATCCGGCGGTTTGATTTCCGCCATTTTGCTGAATATGCCGGGAACGGCATCCTCCATTGCCACAACCTTTGACGGCTATCCGATGGCAAAGCGGGGAGAAGCAGCCAGGGCTTTAGGGCTGGGTATCGTATTTTCTTTCCTGGGCTCGGTGTTTTCTTTCTTGATTTTGATTTTCTGCGCTCCTTTGCTGGCGGATATTGCACTGAAGTTTTCTCCGGTGGAGAATTTCGGCATTTCCTTCTTTGCTCTGACCATGGTGGCGGTTTTGTCCTCCGGCAATATGCTGAAGGGCTTGCTGGCAGGTATGCTGGGACTGTTGTTTACCTTTATCGGGATGTCGCCGATTGACGGAACGCCGAGATTTACCTTCGGAAATCCGGACCTGCTGGCGGGCTTTGATACGCTGCCTACCTTAATCGGTATTTTTGCCATTTCGGAAATTTTGGTTACGGCGGAAAATATGAGTATGGGCAATATGGAAACCATCAAATACAAAAAGGCTAAGGGCTTCGGTTTCTCCTGGCAGGAGTTTGTGTATCACCTGCCGAATGCCTTTCGTTCCGCTTTAATCGGAACGGGTATCGGTATTTTGCCGGGTATCGGAGGCTCCACTTCGGGAATGCTTGCCTACGTTACGGCAAAGAATATGTCTAGGCATCCGGAGGAGTTCGGAAAGGGCTGTCCGGATGGTATTGTGGCGACGGAAACCGCCAATAATGCAACGATTGGCGGTGGAATGATTCCTCTGTTGGTACTGGGTATCCCGGGGGACGGCGTAAAGGCAATGATGCTGGGAGGCTTTTTGATTCACGGCTTGTCCGCAGGACCTTTGCTTTTTGTGAAAAATGCGGATGTGGTCTACGGTATTTTTGCGGCTTGTATGCTGTGCTCCGTATTTATGCTGGTGATTGAGTTCTTCGGTATTAAGGCTTTCGTGCAGCTTCTGAAGGTTCCGAAATATATTCTGATGCCTTTGATTTTGGTTTTATGCTGTGTCGGCGCGTATGCAACCAATAACAGAATCTTCGACGTGCAGTCCATCATCTTATTCGGTTTGGTGGGTTATGCCTACCATAAGTTTAAGCTGCCGACTACGCCTTTCGTGCTCTGTTTCTTAACCGGAGAGATGCTGGAAACCTATTTGCGAAGAGGCATCATGAGTTATAAATCCTTCGGTGCTTTCTTTGGCAGACCGATATTCAATTTGTTTTTCTTTGTATCCATAGGTGTACTGCTTTGGTCCGCTTATAAAGAAATTAAGGCGGCAAGAGCAAAATATAAAAGCACAAAATAAAAGGGAGAGGTTTATGATG
>JBGZHY010000109.1:0-4059 GCA_041848045.1 Lachnospiraceae bacterium | reverse complement strand
CGCTGGAAGCCTTACTTGCCTCCAGCAAATCCTCCGTCAGATTTTTGAGGTGCAGGGACTTGCTTTCCAAAACGTGAATATAATTTTTGATATTTTCATTTTGTATATTTTCACGTTTAATCAAATCAATATAGTTAATAATGGAGGTTAAAGGCGTGCGGATATCGTGAGATACATTGGTAATCAAGTCCGCCTTCAAGCGCTCACTCTTTACCTGCTCGTTAATGGCGGTATCCAGACCGTTTCCGATATTGTTTACCCGCTCAGCCAATAGTTTCTCTTTTCCGCTGAAATCCTCCAGTTCCAGGGTACTGCCCGTATCGCCGTTTGCGATGTTTTCCACGGATTCCGATATCTTGTCCAAAGCCAAAGAACGCCTGTATAAATGCTGGAATACCAGCAGATTGATCACAATGATTCCCAAAACCAGCGCCAGAATAATAAAACGGTCAATCAGTGTATTTTCCACATTGATTAGATACATGATGAAAATCAAAATCGTCAGGTTGGTAATTGTATAAATGCCGAAATTGCTGGCAAAGCGCCTGGTGAACGTATAATTATCTTTATAAATACTGCCCTCTTCCTTAATGTGTTTGACAAACGAATTTTTCCACAACAGCCCCGCCTTGTAGGAGCGAATCAGCGAAAAAACAAATACATAGACACAGACGTATACAATGATGTACAAAACCAGACGCTCTCCGTAACTCCAAAAACGCTCTGCCAAAATGCTGTGTATGAATTTATTGCCGATTCTCTCACTCATAAACCACAGTAGTATGATGGACAGCCCCAAAAAGAAAATTCTAAATTCTATGCTCCATTTATCAATGGAATAGGCTTTGTACTGCGTATCCCTTGAAGAACTTTTACCCGACCAAATGGCCAGAAAAAGAAAACTGATGCCGGCAAATACGCCACCCAATAAAATATGCATCATTCCCATAAAGTATTCCGCTCTCTCCGCCTCATAGCGCAGTTTCCCTTGATAATACACGTCATTTTGCGGGTAAGCCGTATCCACACCGATATATATTTTGTATTCTTCGTTCTCCGTACTGCTTTCCGTTGCCGGATTGTAGATCCCCAAAGAAGCTTGGTAATACAGATTGTTCGGAATAATCGCCATATTCCCCTGATGCACCGCCGCCTCGGAATCTGCCAGCACGTACCTGCCGTAATCACTGATTTTCTCCGGCGTCATTCCCTGCGCGCTTGTTACGCGATAATCCCCATATTCCAGCACATAATGAATATTGCGGGGTTTAAGCTTCAGGTTGTAATAGCCCACATAATATTTGGACAACTTCGCCATAACCTCTTCCGAAAGCTCTTCCAGGCTCATGTAAGCCTCACCGGGCTCCCGGATTTCATCCAGGCGGGCATAGCTTTTCCATGTTACCAGATACTCATTGTCATCCGTTCTGTTTTCCCCTTGGTACAAGCTTGTTCTGGAAACCTGGTATTCCTCATCAATATAAAAGCCCAAATTCTGCGCATATTTCAATACATCGCCTACCGTATAGCTCGTTTCCTTGTCCGGTCCCTCGCTGATGGAGAATACTTCTATGCTCTTGTCAAAAACACCATCTTTTTCAAAAATATACTTATGCCGCTCATAATCAAAAATATAGGTGATGTCATTCACCATATCGGCGACAAACTTCGGAGAATCCTCATAGTTCTCCTCATTCAAAGAACTCAGCCCTTTTTTAAAGTTATTATTGGAATAAATGATGGCAAATCCGTATATCAAACTGATCATTGCCAGCACATGCACCCAAAACATCAACGCTTTTCGCAAAGGGTACGGAATCCATTCTCTTTTATTTTTCATAAGCCTTTACTGCCTGTCCACTTTGTAGCCCACTCCCCAAACCACTTTTACATATCTCGGCTCTTTCGGGTTAATCTCGATTTTCTCTCGAATATGGCGGATATGCACCGCTACGGTATTGTCCGCCCCCACCGGCGTTTCATTCCAAATCTGCTCATAGATTTCATCTATGGAAAAAACCTTGCCCGGATTTTTCACCAGCAAAAGCAAAATATTATATTCTATCGGCGTCAGTTTGATGAGCTCCTCCGAAACGAATACCTCTTTTGTTTCATCATTGATGCGCAAATCTCCGCAGGTATATACCTTGCTGTCCTCCATGCTTCCCATATTTCCCAGCTGGGTATATCTGCGCAAATGGCTCTTTACCCTTGCCACCAGCTCCAGAGGGTTAAAGGGCTTTGTCAGATAATCATCCGCGCCGATATTTAAGCCCAAAATTTTATCCGTATCCTCGGATTTTGCGGACAAAATAATAATCGGAATACCGGAAGTTTCCCTGACCTTAAGCGTGGTACGAATACCGTCCAGTCCCGGCATCATCACATCCAAAAGCAAAAGGTCTATTTCCGTTTTCTCCATAATTTCCAAGGCCTCGTAGCCGTCATATGCTCCCAAGACCTCAAAACCCTCTCCGCTTAAATATATCTTTATCGCCTCTACTATATCCTTATCATCGTCACAAACCAGTATTTTCAGCATTTGCAGACCCCCTTCATGTAATATCCTTTGACTGGATTATATCATTTTATTTTCTCAATTCCTATACAAATTATTCTTTACATTTTCTTAACTTGCTTTTTCCCTTCGCCTGTGCTACCTTACGATAGAATACAGGAGGCCGGTAAATGAAGGAAGAACGCTTTATCTATGAAAAGAAGTATATGAAAGCCGCGCTGCGGGAAGCCAAAAAAGCACTGGCCATCAACGAGGTTCCGATTGGCTGCGTCATCGTATACCAAGGTAAAATTCTGGCGCGTGCCTACAATAAGCGTGTAAAGGATAAATCCAGTCTTTCCCACGCCGAAATCCTTGCCATCCGCAAAGCCTGCAGGAAAATGCAGGACTGGCGCTTGGAAGATTGTACCATGTACATTACCCTGGAGCCCTGCCCCATGTGTGCGGGCGCTATCGTACAGGCACGCATCCCCCGGGTGGTAATCGCTTCACTCAATCCCAAGGCAGGCTGCGCCGGTTCCGTCATCAATCTCTTACAGCTCCCTCGTCTGAATCATCAGGTCGAGCTTCAAATGGCGGAGGCGCCGGAGCAAGAGGAAAGCGCCGCACTGCTGAGCCTCTTTTTTAAGCAGCTTCGCCGGGATAAAATGAAGGCAAAATCACAGCTTTAAGCTTAAAACAGGCAGAAAAAGGTATAGAAACACCTTCTTCTGCCTGTTTATATTTTCCTATTCTCCGAATACCGCCTTATAATCGGCCTGGAACTTTGCGATTCCCTGGTCGGTTAACGGATGCTTCAGCATCTGCTCGATAACCTTATATGGCACGGTTGCAATATCCGCTCCCATTTTCGCACATTCCACCACATGTATACTGTTTCTGACAGAAGCGGCGATAATTTGGCAGTCAATGTCGTTTACCTTAAAAATTTCCGCTATGTCGTAAATCAAATCCAATCCATTGGTGGAAATATCATCCAAGCGTCCCAGGAAAGGCGAAGCATAAGTGGCGCCTGCCCTTGCCGCCAAAAGCGCCTGAGCTGCCGTAAAAATCAGGGTACAGTTGGTAGGAATATTCTCTCCGCTTAATACCTTGATGGCCTTTAAACCCTCTGCCGTCATCGGGATTTTCACCACCATATTCGGATGAATGGCGGCAATGGCTCTGCCCTCCGCAATCATCCCTTCCGCATCCACGGTGGTCGCCTTCACCTCACCGCTGATGGGACCGTCCACAATCTGCGCAATCTCCTGAATGACTTTTACAAAGTCCCTTTTTTCTTTTGCAATCAGGGACGGATTGGTGGTAACACCGCAAATCACACCCATTTCATTTGCCTGACGTATTTCCTCCACATTTGCTGTATCAATAAAAAATTTCATTATTCTTACATCCTCTCCTCGTATTATAAAGTCATACCCATTCTTTACCTGTTCTAAGGTATAGGGTATGCTGTTGAAGATGCTGTGGATTGGTTATCACCTCCTACCGCATAGACGGTTTATGAGAAGCTCCAACCACAGCCTCTTTGTCACAATGTT
>JBGZHY010000108.1:0-16702 GCA_041848045.1 Lachnospiraceae bacterium | reverse complement strand
TATACCAGACCTATGGACGGCTTTATTGAAACCGGCAGCGGAGGCGGCATAGGCTTCGGTTTATGCGGCGATATTCGTCATGCGATTATAGACGAGGAAAAAATCATCAGCAAGCGTATCTACCACACCATAACCGAAGCGAAAAACGGTGCGGGAGCCGTGCCGATTAAGGGAAAAAGGTGTTGGATACACATTGCTCATGGCGTACGAAACACGGCGGCGGGGCTGCGATACGTTTTATATGCTTTTGCCACGGATCTGAAACAGCCCGACAAGGTGTTGGCAGAGCCCTCCGGCGTATTTTTGGTACCTTTGGGGAAAGAGCGGGTAGGGGATGTGTCTAATGTGGTTTTTACAAACGGTGCCATTGCCAAAGAGGACGGAGAAGTGTATATTTATTATGCGTCTTCCGATACCAGACTGCATGTATTGCAAACAAGTATTGACAGGCTGGAGGATTATCTGTTTCATACACCGGCAGATGCGCTCCGTTCGGCAGATTGCGTAAGACAAAGGAGCGCTTTGATTCGGGATAATCTTGCGCTTTTGGAGAAGGACGGATGTCGGTATTTTCATAGAGTTTAAAGGGGAGGCGGTCTGTTAGGACCGCCTCATGTAAAAGGAGGAAAGCCTTTGAAGAAATCATGGATGGAGCATCCCTTTTTTGAGGTGATGGGAGCTTTCGGTGATTTGATTGTGCTTAACATGGTGTTTGTGTTAAGCGCCCTGCCGATTTTGGGCATAGGGATTTCTTTGACAGCCCTGTATCGGGTAACATTGCGGATGGCGAGAGGAGAGTGTGTATATCCTCTGCGGGAATTTTGGCAGACATACAAAAGGGAATGGAAACGGGGGCTGGTGCTGGGTCTGCTTTTTTTGCTTTCGGGGGGCCTGCTCATGTTTGATGTGCTGTACATACAGCATATGTGGCAGGGGATGTATATAGGTGTCGGTATCCTTTTGCTGCTTTGGGCCTTTATATTTGCTTATGCTTTTCCCTTACAGGCAAGGGTGGAGAACGGCTTGCGGGAAACTTTAAGCAATGCGCTTCTGCTTTCCGTAAAATATCTGCCTTGCACAATTTTAATGGTTTTTGTAAACCTGATTCCCGGGTTTTGCTTTATGGCGGGAACCTTTGCGCTAAGCCTTGGTCTGCCTTTGTATTTATTATTCGGGTTTGCGCTGACGGCAAGGGTAAACAGTATCCTGTTGAATAAAATATTGAAAATTTTTGAAAAGGAGAAGCAAGAGGATGAAGATACCGGCAAATCATAAATTTCTGCGTTACAGCGGCAGAATAGACTGGAGGAAGCCGCAATCACCTTTGTGGGTATATCCGGCAACGGCGCTGTACCTGCGCTTTGTCAGCAGGCATGTAAAGCTATACGTGGAGAACCATATCGGGGATTGGAACAGTTTTCTGGGCTATATACTGGACGGAGAAGAAGGGAAATGGGCACTGCCGAAGGAAGGAGAGGCGGAGCTTTGTCTGGAAGCCGCAGGGGGAGAGGAGCATACCCTCTGCATTTTTAAAAGGCAGGATGCCTGCCATCACCTGCGGATTTTAGGTTTGGAATTGGAGGAAGGAGGACAGCTTTTGGAAGCGCCTGAGCTGCCTGCCAAAAAGATAGAGGTCTATGGAGATTCCATTTCTGTGGGAGAGGTATCGGAGGCGGCAGCATATCTCGGTCAGGAGGATCCGCCGCACAAAGGGGAATATACGAACAGTCGCTATTCCTATGGAGGAATCCTGGCGGAGCGTTTACAGGCACAGCTGCATAACATTGCGCAAAGCGGCATTGCTCTTCTGGATCATACAGGTTGGTTTTGTGCACCCGAGGGACCGGGAATGGAGAGTGTCTGGGATAAAACAGTATATTATCCGGATTTTGGAGAAAGCCTTGACTGGGATTTTTCGGCATACACGCCGGATGTGGTCATTGTTGCTCTCGGACAGAATGACAGTCACCCCGCAGACTATATGAAGGAGGATGAACAAGGGAAACGGGCAGCCTTGTGGAAATCGGCATACCGAAGATTTCTGGAGGGACTGCGCGGGGTTTACCCCGAGGCATATATCCTCTGCTGCACCAGCCTGATGTACCATGACGCATCGTGGGACAGGGCGATAGAAGAGGTGGTGCAGGAAATGCAGGACGCCAGGGTCATCCGGCATTTGTTTCGGAGAAACGGCAAGGGAACGCCGGGACATCTTCGGATTTTGGAGGCGTGTGAAATGGCAAAGGAGCTGGAAGATCGTATCCGGAGCTTGGATATTGAAGCCTGGAGAACAATATAAAAAGACGGAGGAGTATAATGGCATTTGACAAAGATTTTATCTGGGGAGCGGCAACCAGCGCTTATCAGATTGAAGGTGCGGTCAAGGAGGATGGCAAGGGTATGCACATATGGGACGTGTATACCAAAGAACCGGGACGGATTTTTGGAGGACACAGCGGAGAAAAAGCGTGTGAGCACTACCACAGGTACAGGGAAGATGTGGCTTTGATGCAGGAAATCGGTTTACAGGCCTATCGTTTTTCGATAGACTGGTCCAGGGTGTTGCCGGAAGGGCGGGGAAAGCCCAATGAGAAAGGGCTTGCCTTTTATGATGCCCTGATTGACACGCTTTTGGAGCATCAGATAGAGCCTTATATCACCTTGTATCACTGGGAACTTCCTTATGCGCTGTATCAGCAGGGGGCCTGGATGAATCCGCAGATTGTGGAGGATTTTGCTGCCTATGCGGCATTGATTGCCCGGCGTTTCAGCGACAGGGTGAAGCATTTCTTTACGATGAATGAGCCCCAGTGTTTCATTGGACTTGGATTTTTAAGGGGAGAGCATGCGCCGGGGCTTTGTTGTCCTTTACGGGATACCTTTGCTATGGCGCACCATGTTTTAAAAGCGCATGGCAGGGCAGTGCAGGAGCTTAGGCAGTATGGAAAGCAGAAGCTGTGCATCGGTTATGCGCCTACGGGAACTATGTGCTGCCCGGTCAGTGAAAATAAGGAAGATGTGGAGGCAGCCAGAGAGCTGTTGTTTTCTCTGCCGAAAGAGGACGGTAATTGGACATGGAATGTGGCGTGGTGGTCTGATCCGGTTCTTTTGGGGCAGTATCCGCAGGAGGGGCTGGAGCGCTATGCACCGTATCTGCCGCACATTTCTGAAGCGGATATGCGTTTAATTGCAGAGCCCATAGACATTTACGGGCAAAATATTTATAATGGTGTCTATGTTCGCAGAGGAGAGAGTGGAGAGGCACAGATTGTACCTTATGCGGCAGGGGCGCCGAAGACGGCGTTTGACTGGCCGATAACTCCGGAAGCCCTGTATTGGGGACCGAAGTTTTTGTATGAGCGTTACCAAAAACCGATATGCATTACGGAAAACGGATTATCCTGCCACGATGCGGTATCTTTGGACGGAAAGGTGCATGATCCGAACAGAATTGATTTTTTGGCACGTTATATAGGAGAATTGCGGAAAGCGGCAAAAGAGGTGAAGTTGCACGGATATTTCCATTGGTCGCTATTGGATAATTTTGAGTGGGCAAAGGGCTATTCGGAGCGCTTCGGTCTGGTATATGTGGATTATCTGAGCCAAAAGAGGATATTGAAGGATTCTGCCTATTGGTACAAGACTTTGATAAAGAACAATGGAGAAAACCTGAAATAAGGAGAAGGATATGGCGATATTAAAACTGCGCCCCGGTTGTATGTATTATCTTTGGGGAGGGGACAGGCTGATCAAAGAATACGGAAAGGTTTATGAGGGGGATATTTTGGCGGAAACCTGGGAATTGTCCTGTCATCCGGCAGCTCCCTCCCATATTGCAGAGGGCCCGTATGCCGGAAAGACCCTGAGGGAATATATTGATAGAGAGGGTAAGGCGGTATTGGGGAGAAAGGGCGCCGCTTTCGCGGATTTTCCCATTCTGATCAAATTGATTGACGCCAGGGATAATCTTTCCGTGCAGGTGCATCCGGGAGATGACTATGCCCTTGCCAGGGAAGGAGAATACGGCAAGACGGAAATGTGGTATATTATGGATGCGGCGGAGGATGCTTTCATATACTACGGCTTTCAGAAAGAGATTTCTCTGGAAGAATTTCGCCTGCGGATAGAAAACGATACCTTGTTGGAGGTTTTGCAGGCGGTTCCCGTAAAAAAGGGGGACAGCTTCTTCATTGAGGCGGGGACCATTCACGCCATCGGAAAAAACATACTGGTGGCGGAGATTCAGCAAAATTCCAACATTACCTACCGGGTATACGACTATGGCAGAGTGGATAAGGACGGCAGGAAAAGGCAGCTGCACATCGAGCAGGCTCTTGCGGTGACGAAGAGGCAGGCGGCGGGGAATGAAGCCACCGCCCATCCGCATTTGGCAAAATGCCCGTATTTTACGGTGGATAAGCTGTATCTGGACGGAAGAACCCTGCAAAGGCTCTGCGGTACTGTGGATGAAGAATCCTTTTTGAGCCTTTTGTTTCTGACAGGGGAGGGAAGGCTGATAAACGGTATGGAAAGCCTTTCCTTTCGGAAGGGCGAATGTTTCTTTCTTCCGGCGGGAAGCGGGGAATACAGTATAGAAGGCAGCTGTGAGGTGCTGCTTACAAAGATAGAAGGAAAGTAGGAAACAATGCGTATACAAAGAGAAGACATTCGGAATGTTGCCATCATTGCCCATGTAGACCACGGGAAAACCACTTTGGTAGACCAGCTTTTGAAGCAAAGCGGCGTTTTTCGGGCAGGGCAGGAAGTACAGGAAAGGATTATGGATTCCCATGATATTGAGCGGGAAAGAGGGATTACCATTCTTTCCAAAAACACGGCGGTGCAGTACCGGGGAACCAAAATCAATATCATCGATACGCCGGGGCATGCTGATTTCGGCGGCGAGGTGGAGCGTGTGCTGAAAATGGTAAACGGTGTCATTCTGGTTGTGGACGCTTATGAGGGGGTAATGCCCCAGACCAAGTTTGTTTTGCGCAAGGCGCTGGAGCTTGATCTGGATGTGGTCTGCTGCATCAACAAATGCGACAGAGAACAGGCAAGACCCATGGAAGTGGTGGATGAAACGCTGGAGCTTTTGATGGATTTGGATGCCAACGAAAAGCAGCTGGAATGTCCTTTTATTTTTGCCAGTGCCAGGGGAGGCTGGGCACGTTATGCGCCGGAAGATGAGAATGAAGATATGCAGCCTTTATTTGAAACGATTTTAAAGCATATTCTGCCGCCCTCCGGAGAGGCGGACAAGGGGCTGCAGCTGATGATCAGCACCATTGATTATAATGAATATGTGGGCAGAATCGGCGTGGGAAAGGTGGATGCCGGCAGCATTCGCCTGCATCAGGAGGTGGTGATTGTCAACCATCATGCGCCGGATAAATTTCAGAAGGTAAAGGTGGGCAAGCTTTACGAATATGAAGGGTTACAGCGGGTGGAGGTGGAAAAGGCCGAGGTAGGTGCCATTGTTGCGGTGTCCGGCATCAGCGATTTGCACATCGGCGATACCCTCAGTCATCCGGATCAGCCGGAGGCTCTGATTTTCCAAAAAATATCGGAGCCCACTATTGCCATGCATTTTTTGGTGAATGACTCGCCTTTGGCGGGGAAAGAGGGCAAGTTTGTCACCTCCAGGCATCTGCGGGAAAGATTGTTTAAGGAGCTGCATACGGATGTGTCCCTGCGTGTGGAGGAAACGGACTCGGCAGACTGTTTTAAGGTATCCGGCAGAGGAGAGCTGCATCTTTCGGTGTTGATTGAACATATGCGTCGGGAAGGCTTTGAGTTTGCGGTGAGCAAGGCGGAGGTGATTTACCGCTGTGATGAACGCAATCGTAAGCTGGAGCCTATGGAGATTGCTTATGTGGATGTGCCGGAGGAGTTTGCCGGTGCGGTTATCCAAAAACTGAGCGGTCGGAAGGGAGAGCTTGCGGGGATGAGTCCGGGGCACAACGGATATACCAGGCTGGAGTTTTCCATCCCCTCCAGAGGCTTAATCGGATACAGGGGTGAATTTTTGACGGATACCAAAGGAAACGGTATTCTGAATACGGAATTTGACGGATATGACGTATACAAAGGGGATATGTTTTATCGTAAGAACGGCTCTCTGATTGCCTTTGAGGCGGGAGAAGCCATCACCTACGGCCTGTATAATGCTCAGGAAAGAGGGCGTCTTTTCATCGAACCGGGGGAGAAGGTTTATGCCGGTATGGTGGTGGGAGAGAGCGCAAAGACGGAGGATATGGAAGTCAATGTCTGCAAGACCAAAAAGCTGAGCAATACCCGTTCTTCCGGTGCGGACGAGGCACTGCGTCTGGTGAAGGCAAAGCGGATGAGTCTGGAGGAAGCGCTGGAATTTATTGACCGGGATGAACTTTTGGAGGTGACACCTTCGAATCTGCGTATTCGCAAGAAGATTTTGGATGCGGGTCTGCGCAGGAGAGCAATGCAAAAAAGTAAACAATAAGGCTTTGGAAGTTGACAAGAATTTCGTCAAGGTATATCATGGATATACCATAATCTTTTTTGTGCTTACGTAAAATTTACGAAAAAGATTAGGAGATGTATATGAAAACCAAGAGAGTATTGTCGTATTTTTTGTTGTTTTTTGTATGTTTTTCAAGTGTCTTTGCCAAAGCTCCTCTTCCCGTCTACGCCGTGGAGGAAACGGGAGAGGGGTATGAGCTTATATTGGGAGAGGAGGGAAACCTGCTTTACGGAGGGGAGGTGCAAAAGGCCAGCCCTTCCGATGCGGCGAATTTTACCTTTAACGCCGCCACCGGAACCATCAGCAAGTATATAGGTTCCGCCAAAACCGTTGTTATTCCGGAGAGCATAGAAGGAGTAGCGGTAAAAGTCATCGGAAAAAGAGCTTTTGTAAACGCAAAAATAGAAAGTCTTGTGCTGAACGAGGGTCTGGAGGAAATTGCCGAAGGAGCCTTTGGTTCCTGCGCTCAGTTAAAAGAAATATATTTTCCCTCAAGTTTACGGCGAATCGGGCAAGGAGCCTTTGTCAAAAATACGGCCCTATCAGAGCTGAAGCTAAATGAAGGGCTGCTCTACATCGGCAACTATGCTTTCAGTCAGTGCACTGCCCTAAAGAGCGTGACCTTGCCGGATTCCCTGGAGCAACTGGGGAATTTCATATTCCAAAAATGTCCGATTGAAACGGAGCTGGTTCTGGGCTCCCGACTGGGACATGTGGGACACAGCTTACTGGCCGGGAATACTGTTTCTACGCGGATTTCCATTAGGAATACGGGCGGTGGCAAGCTGTATCTGCATGACGAATTGTTTGTAAAGGAGCAAGACAGTCTGCAAATACCGCAGGAGCGGGAGGTGATGGTATTGGCCAGAGCCTTTCATGCAGACAGTGTCCTTTTGGACTGCGGGGAAATCGAAGTGTCGGCGGATGCAGGCAAGGAAGAGGTTTTGCGCAGCATTCGGGAAAAGGTTTTGCTCAGCGCCGGTTTTGCCGTTATATCCGGAGGGGGTATGTCCGGAGATCGCTATGTGGAAACGGAGCCGGATTGGGATTTATCTACGGTGGAAATTCGGGATAATGCTCTCGTGGAAGCAAAGTTTCGGCGGATACCGCCGGAAGCCTATGTGGTCAGTTTTCCGGAAAAAGCCCCTAAGCAGGACGTAACGGAAGCGGGACTTGACAAGATGCGGATACAGCTTCGCTTGCGTGTCAAACAGGAGGACACTGTCTGGGAAAGCGGAGATTTTTTGTATGCCGAGGTCAGAAGCAAGCTTTTGCTTGCCAATGAGTATTTTGCCATCACCGGCTTTTCGGAGCAGGGAGAAGAAAAGCTAAGACAGAATAAGCACTTGGTGCTGCCTGCCACAGTGAAGCTTCGGGAGGGTTCTCAGGAAGTGGAGAAGCAGGTGCAGGGTATCGGAGAGAAGGCCTTTCTCGGAAAAGGTCTGGAATCGGTGCGGATAGAAGTGCCGGAAGGGTACCGGGAATACATCATTGACGCCGGTGCTTTTGAGAACAATGCACTAAAGGAAATAGAGATTCCTTACGGTGTTAAGTTCATAGAATCCTATGCTTTCCGAAAGAACGGCTTGGAAAGTCTGTATGTGCCGGAAACGGTCGTAAAGCTTGGCAATGAAAGCTTTGCCTATAATCAAATACAAAGGCTGCAGGTTTCCGACCAGGTGGAGAAGTTTCAGTTTGACGGATTCAGTTTTGCCCATAATCGTTTGCGGGAAGTGGATTTGCCTTTCAGTATCTTCAAGCTTCTGGAAAATGTATTTTTTGAAAATACGGGAGCGGAGGGAGGCAAGGTGAGGCTGTATACCAGAAATCCTAAGCATCTGGAAACCTCCAGCTACATCAACCCCCACAGCGATTATCATTACTTTGTATTGCAGGGAGAAGATGTGAACCGGGAGAACCTGTCGAATTTGATAAACGGGACAAAGAATTTGGATGAAAAGGATTATACCCGTTCTTCATGGGCGTTTTTGCAGGAGGCTCTTGTAAGGGCGAAGGAAGTGATGGCGGCTCACGAAAGCACGCAGGCGGAAGTGGATGCTGCCGCGGAGAGCCTGCAGGCGGCGGTTCGCGCGCTGATCTTGGAGGGCTTACGCACAAAAGATTTGGAAAAGGCAATAGAGCGCCTGTCTGCGCTTAAGCCTCTTTTGTACACCGCAGATTCTTTTGCCCGGCTGCAGCAGGATTTGCAGGCGGCAAAGGATACCCTGGGAAAAACGGGCTTGCAGCAGGCGGAGGTGGATGGAGCTTTGGAAAAGCTGCTGGATGCGGAAAAAAATCTGGTTCTGAGCGAGGAAGCCAAATATAAGCCGGAGGATTTTACCTTTGCGGGCAGCAGTATTACAGGCTTTAGTGCCGGCGGTCTGGAAAAGTTCGCCTATAATAAAAATCTGGTTTTGCCGGATAGGACGCCGGAGGGAGAGGCGGTTACGGAAATTGCGGATTTGGCCTTTAAGTATACGGGGGATGACTATGTGCTGAAAACGGATGAAGGCTATTCGCCCAACGGTTTAAGCACGGTACAGCTGCCTTCCGGTCTGCGCAGAATCGGAAAAGAGGCTTTCCGATACCATAAGATTCGGGATCTGCAGCTACCTTCCACCTTGGAGGAAATTGATGATCTGGCTTTCAACGGAAACAGCCTGACCGGTATAGAGATTCCGGATTCCGTTGTGAAAATGGGTATCGGTGTTTTCTCATTGAATAATATTCAATCCGCCAAGCTGTCCAAGTCTATGACGGAGGTGCCGGCAGGTATCTTTTCCCGAAATATTCGTTTGTCGGAAATTGAAATCTATGAGGGAACGGAAAAAATCAGGGAGGCGGCCTTTGTGGGCTGTCCGCTCACGAAGCTTCATTTGCCGTCTACCTTAAAGGAGATAGAGGCAAGAGCCTTTATGTCCCATCGGGTTGAGGAACTGCACATACCGGCTTCCGTGGAAAAAATCGGAGAGCACGCTTTTGCCTCCAATAAGAAGTTCCGTTATTTAAAGAAGGTACATTTGGAGGAGGGTATTCGGGAAATCGGATCCAATGCCTTTAAGAGCTCTTTGATTGAAGAAATCTACATTCCCCGGAGCCTGGAGATTTTGGACAAGGATGCCTTTAACGATAACCTGAACAGTAAAAAAGAAGTTATTCGTACTAAGGTTTACACCTATAATCCGCAACATCTTTCTTTGTTTGCGGACAGGAAATACGAGTTGATTTTGTTAAACGAGCAGGTACCGACGCTTCCGGAAGAGAAAAGCAATGCAAGCGGCAGCAGCGGAGGCGGCAGTTCTTTTGTATCTGTCGGGAAAAACGACGGCAGCAGCCTGCAGGGCGGTACATGGCAAAAGGATGACAAAGGCTGGTGGTATAAACAAAGCGACGGATCCTATCCGAGAGAAAGCTGGAAAAAGAGCGGGGAAGCATGGTATTTCTTTGACTCTGCAGGCTATATGGCAAAGGGCTGGGTAGAATATCAGGGAAATTGGTACTATCTGAATCCGGAGGCCGGTGCCGAAGAGGGGAAGATGTGTGTAGGCTGGATAGAATACCGGGGAAAATGGTATTATCTGTGGAAGGGAAAGGATGCAGACAGCGGTAAAATGCTGCGCAACACACTGGCGGAAGGCTGGCGTATCCTGCCGGACGGAAGCTGGGACGGACTTCCGCAACTGAATACGCAACCATAAACATAAAAATACCGGAGCGTGGCTAAGGTCTGCGCTTCGGTATTTTTATGTTTATCTGCATACACTTGCAAGATCTTTGTAAAATTGCGGATAGGAGATGGCTGCACATTCCGGATGGGTGACGCGTATTTCTCCCGTGCTGCGCAACCCGAGGACGGCAAAGGTCATGGCAATGCGATGATCCCCGTGGGACTCGATTAAGGCGGAACCGATGGAGGTGTCCCCCTGTATAATCATACCGTCCTCCGTTTCTCTGACCTTTACGCCCAGCTTCGTCAGTTCCTCCGTCATCACACGGATGCGGTTGGATTCTTTCACCTTTAATTCGGCGGCATCCCGGATGCAGGTTTCGCCTTCCGCAAGGCTCGCCATGGCGGCAATGACGGGAAGCTCGTCAATCAGGCTGGGGATAATGTCCCCCTCGATGACACAGCCTCGCAGCTTGGCGTGGCGAATACGTAAATCCGCGCTTTTTTCGTGTTCACCCCGAAGGGAAAGTATTTCGATGTTCGCGCCCATCTTTTCGGCAATACGCAAAATGCCGTCACGGCTCGGATTGATACCTACACCCCGTAAAATCAGGTCGGATCCTTCGCAGATACTTGCCGCCGCAATGAAGAAGGCGGCAGAGCTGATATCGCCGGGTACCTCAATTTCACAGGCATACAGATTGTCTACGGGTCTTAAGCGCACCAGATTGCCGCGGCTTTCGATGTCGGCGCCGAACTGCCTGAGCATCAGCTCCGTATGGTTACGGGACAGCACCGGCTCTTCCACGCTTGTGCAGCCTTCGGCATACAAAGCCGCCAGCAGGATGCAGGACTTGACCTGTGCGCTGGCAACAGGGGAAACATAGGAAATGGCTTTCAAAGGGCTGCCCTTGATGTGTAAGGGCGCATAACCGCCTGCGCTTTCGATGTCGGCGCCCATCAAACGAAGGGGCTCTATGATGCGATTCATGGGACGTTTCCGGATGGAGGCGTCGCCGCTGATCCGGGAATCAAAGTTTTGGGCAGACAAAATACCGCTCAAAAGCCGGAAGGTGGTACCGCTGTTGCCGCAGTCCAAAAGCTCTCTGCTTTGCCGTAAGCCGCGGAGCCCTTTTCCGTGAATTTTCAGACAATCCTCCTCCTGTTCGATGGAGATGCCCAAGGCACGAAAACAGGCAATGGTGGAGAGGCAGTCCGCACCGGGCAGAAAGCCTCTGACGATACTGCTTCCCTTGGCAAGGGAAGAGAACATTACACTTCTGTGGGAAATGGATTTATCACCGGGGATATGCAATTCACCGATCAATTTATACATACGGTTCACCTAATGTCTTTCTACTTTATAATTGTACAGTTCCAGCTGCTTCGCCGCCAGTTCGCAGGCATCCGCATCGTAAAAAGCAATTTTTAGTACGCCTTCGCCGTATTCCCGATTATGGTTCAGGCCGATATTGCGGATGCTGATGCCGGAGGCTGCCAAAATAGCGGATACGATACTGATGGCGCCGGGCTTGTCCTCGACTTGTACGGACAGGACAGAATGGGCGCTGAGTAAGCCGATTTGTTCATCAGGGAAGGTGTTGCGGTAGTTTTTGGAGCTTTCAAACAGGCTATGTATGGCGCCGGATCTGGTTTCGGCAAGAGCCTCTCGGATGTCCTCCAGAGAGCGGATGTATTTGTCTAAAAAATACAAAATAGGCTCCTTATTGCTTTCGCAAATCTGCTCCCATATGATGGGAGAGGAAGAGGCGATGCGGGTGATATCCTTAAAGCCGCCGGCGGCAACACGACGCATCAGGCCGTCCTCGGCATCCTCCTGCTTGATCAGGTTGACAAGGCTTGCCGCCACGAGATGGGGTAAGTGACTGACCGCCGCCACAATATCGTCATGCCTTTCATAATCCACAGGAAAAGGAATGGCTTTGATGCTTTGCACCAGCTGTAGCAGGCGCTGTATCTTATCCCGGCTGACCTTTTTGGTGGGTGTCAGCATATAATAGGCGTTCTCCAATAAAAGCGGGGTGGCATTCTCATACCCGGTCTTTTCGGAGCCTGCCATAGGATGACCGCCGATGAAGTTTTCTTCCAGCCCCAGTTCCGTGATGCAGCGGTGTATGGCTGTTTTGGTGCTGCCTACATCGGAAAGAATACAGTCCGCTTTGATATAGGGTCTAAGCCTGGCAGCATAGTATTCGTTCCATTCCACCGGCGCACACAAAAAAATCATATCGCAATCGGCAAGCGTTTCGTCCACCTCCTCCAAAATAAGGTCAACGATTTTGTCGCTTTTGGCCTGCTCCAATTTAAGAGAGGAACGCATATAGGCGTATATGCGGGAATCCGGCAGGTGCTTTTTGATAGCCTTTGCCATAGAGCCGCCGATTAAACCGAAGCCGATGAAAGCAAATATTTTGTCCATATGTTTGCCTCCTTGATATACCGGGATTTTTTAAAAGTGTAATATCATCCGCCCTGCCTGTCAAGTTTTATCGCTTTAAAGTGCAAAAATAAATCCGCTTAAGAAAACGTGCCTTTATCGAAGAATGGGGATATATAAAAAATAATGAATAAAAACAGTGATAAATTGTTTTGAAAAATATAAAATTCGGATAAATAACTTGAAAAACAGGAACCTTTTTAGTAAAATATCATCAAGGACCTGCTTGACAAAAAGTGCTTTTAGCCTTATTTAACAATAAATATCAATAGGAGGATTTGAACAATGAATGTTTATGGGAGCAAACAGATTAGAAACGTAGTTTTACTGGGACATGGCGGAGCCGGAAAAACGACGCTTGCGGAAGCTCTTAGCTTTGTGACCGGTGTAACGACCAAGATGGGAAGTACAAACGACGGAAACACCATCAGCGACTTCGACAAAGAGGAGCAAAAGCGCGGATTTTCCATCTCCTCTTCATTGTTACCTATTGAGTTTAAGGGTGAGGATTCCGATATAAAAATCAATATTATCGATACGCCGGGATATTTCGATTTTGTGGGACAGGTTGAAGAGGCTATCAGCGTGGCGGATGCCGCGATTATTGTTGTAAACTGCAAGGCGGGCATTGAAGTCGGAACCTTAAAGGCCTGGGATATCTGTGAAAAGTACAGACTGCCTCGCCTGTTTTTTGTAAGTAATATGGATGATGACAAGGCAAGCTATCGTGAACTGATTTTGAAGCTGGATGCCAAGTTCGGGCGCAGGATTGCACCTTTCCATCTTCCGATTCGTGAGAATGAGCATTTTGTAGGCTATGTCAATGTGGTGAAGATGAAAGGAAGAAGATTTACCAAGTTTTCGGATTATGACGAGTGCGAAATTCCGGAGTATTCCCAGGCGAACTTAAAGATTGCCAGAGAGGCTTTGATGGAGGCTATTGCGGAAACCAGCGAGGAATACATGGAAAGATATTTTTCCGGAGATGAGTTCAGCTTTGAAGAGATTGACACGGCCATCCGGGAGAATGTGGCAAAGTGCCAGATCATTCCGGTGCTGATGGGCTCAGGCATCCATGCCCAGGGCTGCAAATCTCTGCTCAGAGCCATTGATAAATATTTTCCGTCACCGGACTACAGAAGTGAAGAGGGTGTGGACGTCAGCACGGGAGAGCGTTTTGTGGCAAACGCCAATCCGGAGGTAACGCTGTCTGCCAAGGTATGGAAAACCATGGTGGATCCTTTCATCGGAAAGTACTCCTTTGTCAAGGTGTGTACGGGAACCTTAAAGCCGGACAGCACGGTGTACAATGTGGGTAAGGAGCAGGAGGAGAAAACCGGCAAGATTTATACCTTAAGAGGTAAGGAAGTGATAGAGCTTCCGGAGCTGTCTGCCGGAGATATCGGCGCCATGGCAAAGCTTGCGGCAACCGGAACGGGAGATACCCTGGCATCCAAGGCTGCACCGATTTTGTATCACAAGCCGAAGATTTCCAAACCGTACACCTATATGCGCTATAAGTCCCTGAACAAGGGTGATGAAGATAAGCTTTCCACCGGTCTTTCCAAGATTATGGAAGAGGATTTGACGGTGCAGACCCTTGTGGATAATGAGAATCGTCAGCTTCTGCTCTACGGTATCGGTGACCAGCAGTTGGATGTGGTTGTCAGCAAGTTGAAAAATCGTTATAAGGTGGATGTTGAGCTTCTAAAGCCGAAGTTTGCCTTTAGAGAAACCATCCGCAATAAGGTGGAAGCGGCAGGAAGATACAAAAAGCAGTCCGGCGGACACGGACAGTTCGGCGACGTGAAGATGAGCTTTGAGCCTTCCGGCAATCTGGATGAGCCGTACGTATTCGAGGAAACCGTATTTGGCGGCGCCGTGCCGAAGAATTACTTCCCGGCAGTGGAAAAGGGTGTTGCGGAGTCCTGCTTAAGCGGACCTTTGGCGGCATATCCTGTGGTGGGCGTAAAAGCGGTTTTACAGGACGGTTCTTACCATCCGGTGGATTCCTCAGAGTTGGCCTTTAAGGCGGCTGCACGCATTGCCTTTAAAGAAGGATTTATGAAGGCGAATCCTATTCTTCTGGAGCCGATTGCCAGCGTGAAGGTTATTGTACAGGATAAATTCACGGGTGATATTATGGGAGATTTGAATAAACGCCGCGGTCGTGTTTTGGGAATGGAGTCTACCTATAATAATTATCAGATGATTATGGCGGAGGTTCCGATATCCGAGCTTTTCGGCTACAATACAGATTTGCGTTCCATGACCGGCGGTATCGGAGAGTATTCCTATGAATTTGTTCGTTATGAGCAGGCTCCCGGCGATGTACAGAAAAAGGAAGTGGAGGCAAGGGCTTCTAAGCTGGAGAATGTAGAGGAATAAGAAATGTTTGAAAGGAGGCGACCGGTACACACCGGTCGCTTTTTGATTGACTATTGCTTTAGGCTGGGGTAAAATGCGGAGTATGAGTATAGGCAGGTGAAATCGGTGAAAGAAAAAATGCGGAACTTGGCGGACAAGTTCATCAATTATGAAACATGTATGTATCTTCTGTTCGGGGTGCTGACAACCGCCGTGGATTGGCTGGTTTACCATCTTTTGCTGCAGACGGGTTTATCTTATGGCTACAAGACGCTGTTTGCCTGGACGGCGGCGGTACTGTTTGCCTTTGTGAGCAACAAGCTTGTGGTATTTAAAAGCCTTGATTTTCAGCTGAAGAATATGGCAAAGGAGCTGTTCCTGTTTGTGGGTGCGCGGATTGCCAGTCTTTTTTTGCAGCTCGGAGGAATGTACCTTCTGTTTTCTGTTTTGGGTATGCGGGAATACCCGGCAAAGGCGCTGGTGGCGGTGCTTGTTATCATAGCCAACTACATATTCAGCAAATGCTTCATATTCCGGAAAGATGAGGGGAGGGTGTATGGAAACAAAAAATAAAATTTCTTTTGCGGACTCGTTTGAAAATATAAAAAAGGTATATCTATATGCTTTCTGTATACCGAGTTTGTTGCTGCTTTTAGTGTTCATCGGTCAGGGGATTTTCCCCTTTGGAGATAGAAGCTATATGCGCATCGACATGTACCATCAGTACGTGCCGTTTTTTTCTGAATTTTGGCATAAGATGCGGAATATGGAAAGCTTGTATTACACCAATCATGTGGGGATGGGCAGTAATTTCTGGTCCATCTATGCCTATTATCTGGCGAGTCCGCTGAACATTTTCGGTCTGCTTTTGCCGCAGGAATATATCATTGAATTTATGGGCTATATGTTGATTATCAAAAGCGGACTGGCTTCTCTGTTTTTTGTCCATTATTTGAAGCAGCACTCCAAGAAGAACGGTCTGCATTTGGTGATATTCGGCATGTTTTATGCTTTGTCCGGCTTTATGCTGGCTTATGCCTGGAATGTGATGTGGGTGGATGTGATCATGTTGTTTCCTTTGCTCTGCCTCTATTTTGAGCGTATGCTGCGAGGAGGCTCCGGTCTGCCCTATGCGTTCATTCTGGGGACTTGCATCTTCAGCAATTATTATATGTCCATTATGGTTTGTCTGTTTTTGGTGATTTACTATCCTGTTGTTCTGATCGGAACGGAGAATTTGACCATATCTTCATTCCGACGGGCGACGGGGAAGTTTATCTTATATTCTTTGCTTGCCGGAGCCTTGGCGGGACTGTTGATAGTGCCCCAGGTATATTCCCTGCAAACAACGGCTTCCGGAGAATTTTCTTTTCCGAAAAAATTTGAGCAGTATTTTACCTGGATGGATATGCTGGTCAGGCATCTGACCATGTTGGAGTCGAAGATGCTGGAGGGTAAGGAGCCTAACATTTACAGCGGCCTTTTTCTGTTGCTGCTTTTGCCCTTGTATTATATGAATGGCAGGATAAGGCTGCGGGAGAAGGTTTCTTACAGTATTTTACTCCTGATTTTGGTAGCAAGTTTTTGTATCAATGTATTTGACTATATATGGCACGGTTTTCATTTTCCCAACTCTTTGCCTGCCCGAAACAGTTTTCTGTATATTTTCCTTGTGTTGTATATGGGCTTTCGTGCCATGGAGCATATC
>JBGZHY010000107.1:0-2645 GCA_041848045.1 Lachnospiraceae bacterium | reverse complement strand
CCGTTTTGCCCATCCAAAGCAGAGCCGTCTTCCAGTCTGTAATTGACCTTCACCGTGCTCGGATTGATAATGGCTTTTCTATATCTGACCTGATAAGTTCTTCCATTGTAGTTATAGCTTGTGTTGTGGAAAACCTCCTTATGCCCGTCTGCATTGGTTCTTCTCAGGCTTCCGTCCGGATTCGGCGCCTCCGTCAGGATAATGGCTCCCGGCTGTATGGTATAATACCCGTATTTTGCATCCGGCGGATTAAGCCATGAAAAAGTATTGGCCGAATAGCTGGTTTTATTGTTTCCCTGATTTTTAATCCCATCCGGCATAATCCAGGTAATAGGCTTTGCCCTATCGGTGGTAAATTCATACTCATACGCTCCATATGAAAACTTCAATGTCGGTACGTCTAAAATCTCTACCGGATTGTAACGAAAAACAGAATATTGCATCTCCTCCAAAACCGGGAAGGAAGCTGCATCAATGCGGGTCAGCTGATTGCCCTGAAAGGCCTCTCTCTCTATCTTTTTTACATTCGGTGCCGATACCGTCGTAATCCGATTAGCGTAAAAAGCTGCTGCCGGAATCGTCGTCAGCAGCGGTATGGATACACTTTCCAAACCTGCACTTTGAAAAGCGCCGATTCCCATGCTGTTTACTCTATCCAGATTAATGGTCTTAAATTTTTTATCGGCGTCACCGGTATTCTCCGCAAAGGCATATTCCCCAACGGTAGTCATATTCGGAAAATCCACCTTTTCCAAAGGATTCTTGCGGAATGCCGAATTTTCTACCGTCCCTACATTGGCACCGCTGACCGCCTTAATTCTTTCCCAACGGAAGGCGTCCGCCGCTACAATTTCCGTATTCGGCGTCAATTCCAGGCGAAAATCATTGGCAATCAGCTTTGCCTTTCCTTTTGTGGTTAAACCGGTTACACGGTTAGGATTTGCCGCATCCCAGGTAAAATCATCTATAGTATAGGCACCCGCTTCGGAAGACTCCGGATTGATGATGTAGTTTTCCTTACTAGGAATGCCTTGGGTATCCGTATAGATCGGTATAAAGTAACCCAGTGCCTTCAGACCCGGATTCTTATCCCATACCCCGTCACGGTTATAATCTGTTTCATTGTGCCAGAAGGCACTTACCCCTATACTCTGAATCTTCGGCAGCCTTGCCTCTGTCAGATTATTCATACCGAAAGCTGTTGCCCCGATTTGGGTAAGCTCCGGCAGTTCCAATATTTTCAGTTGATTCTCATAAAAACCGTTAGTATTCACCGTTTTCAGAGCAGGAGCGTTTAGGCTTTCTATTTTGTTATAGGAAAATGCTGAGTCCCCGATATTTTCCGTCGCCGGCAAATTCAGCGTTGTGATGGAATTATAATAAAAAGCGTTTCTGCCGATTTTTACCGCCTTCGGAATATTGACAGTGGTCAGCTTTCTGCTGTTCTGCGTCTCGAAAGCATTGCCCTTAATTTCCGTTACTTCCGGTAAATCTACGGATACCAGGTGGTTGCCGTTAAATTCATAATCTCCTATCACCTTGAGCATGGGGATCTGCGCCTGCTCCAGATAACTAAGCTTGTTCTGACCGAAACCGTATCCGCCAGTCTTCTCCAAAACCGGCAGGTCAATGCCCTGCGGATAAGCCGGATCTGAACCGATTTGCGCCTGATAAAAAGCCCCTTGCCTGATTTCCTTCAGCTTCGGTGCCACCACGGAACGTATACCGGATCGGTGGAATCCCCATGTATCGACAAACTCTATATTGCTGAAATCAAAATTTTGCAAAGCCGTCGTGCCGTAAAAAGCATAACTTCCGATTTTCTTTACATTCGGCAAATCCACCCTGCTTAAGCTGCTGTTATTTTGAAAAGCAGCATGTCCCACCTCTTCGATATTGTCATCATAGGAGCTTACGCTGGTAAAATTCATATTTTTGAACGGCGTACCCGTTACCGTTCCGCCATAATCCTGCATATAAGAGCTGACAATCTTGATTCTGTCACCGGTTATCGGATTGATATGAGGCAGAATCAGCTCGGTGTTATTGGCAAGAGCCTTTGCCCTTCCCTGGGCAGAAAGTCCCGTAACCTCCGCCGGGTTGCTGGAATGGCTCGGCGGTCTTTGTCCGCCGTACACGAAATCACCCAAGACCCAGCCGTTTCCAAGGGGAAAGTTGTTCATATCGAGTCCCACATAAACATTCAGACTCAGGCGCTTTACCTCTCCTGTTGCCGCATCCCGCAAGGTATAGCGTACCTCATGGGTCTGCCCCTCTACCGTGGTATCAATATTGGAAGGCTCTATCTCCACAAGTGCCGACAAATCTTCTCCCGCAGCATTCTTAGCGATAATAAAGCTGCGCAGCTCGGCTTCCACATTCGTTGCTCCTACCGCCAGCATAGGCTTTTTGGCAGGATTTGCCTTCAACTCCAGGTTGCTTACTGCTTTTGTATACTCTACGGTCAATTCAAAATTGTCCGTCGTAGGCGTGAAACTGATATTGCCGCTCGCATCCGCACCGACAGGCGTATAGCCAGAAATAGTCGGCGCCTTATAGCTTTGCAGGTTTCCTTTGGAAAATACATCCTGTAAGGAAGTCAAATCATCTCCCAGGATGGCATCATCCAGGAGCTTGGCTCCCGT
>JBGZHY010000106.1:0-15770 GCA_041848045.1 Lachnospiraceae bacterium | reverse complement strand
TGGAAGCTGCTTATTACCTATGACGAAATAAAAGCAAGACAGCTGTATCAGGATATTTCCTGCTTTTGTGAGGATGTATTTTTGTATCCGGCAAGGGATTTGCTTTTTTTCTTTGCCGATGTGGAAAGTCACCGCATCAGTCGGGAGAGAATCGATATTTGGCGCAGAATGTCGCAACTGCAGGGGGGTATCATTGTCTGTACGGTGGAAGCCCTGATGGATAAGCTGGAGGACTATGCCTTTTTTCGGGAGCGGGAGATAAGGATTGCGGAGGGAGATACGCTGCAGCTTTCCGATTTTACCCGCAAGTTGCTTGATTTGGGCTATGAGCGGGTGACGGAGCTTACGGGAGTCGCGCAGTTTAGCCTTCGCGGCGGCATTGTGGACGTGTTTCCGCCGACGGAGGACAATCCTTTGCGGATAGAGCTGTGGGGGGATGAGATTGACTCCATCCGCAGCTTTGACATCGGAAGTCAGCGCTCTTTGGAGGCGCAAAAAAGCGCCGGGATATATCCGGCGGCGGAAAAGGAGCTTGGGGGAACCCATTCTTTTATGCAGTATTTTGCCGAGGAAAAAACCCTGTTTGTCCTGGACGAGGCGGCGAGGGTCTATGAACGGGCGAAGCAGATTGAGGAAGAATTTTTGGACAGCATGGAGGGAAGATTAAGTGCCGGCCGTTTGGAAAGAGAGGAAATACCGGAACTTTTCCCGGCGCAGAGCATTATGGAAATGCTGGATGAGCGCAGAGTGCTGGTTTTGCAGCTGCTGAACCAGAAGTGCCCGAAGCTGCATGTGGAAAAGAGCTTTTCGATTGAAACAAGGGCGGGGGTTTCGTATAAGAATGCCTTTGAGCGATTGCCGGAAGACCTGAAAAAGCTGCGGGAGAAAAAATACCGTGTGGTTTTGCTGACGGCATCCAAAACGAGAGCCAGGCGTCTGGCGGAAGATTTGCGGGCTTATGATTTGCTTGCTTTTGCGCCGGATACGGAGGCAGTACCGGAGCCTTATCCGGCACAGATACTGGTGCTGTACGGCAATCTGCAAAAGGGCTTTGAATATCCGATGCTGAAATTCAGCCTGATTGCGGAAAGCGATATTTACGGCAGCGTTAAAAAGAAGCGCAGCCTTCCGAAGCGGCAGTATAAAGGGGGGCGTATTTCTTCTTTGCATGAACTGGGCGTTGGGGACTATGTGGTGCATGAAGAGCACGGCATGGCGCTGTACAAAGGCATCGAAAAAATTGAGCAGGAAGGCATTGCCAAGGACTATATCAAGCTGGAATATGCCGATCATGCGCATTGCTACATCCCCGTCAGCAAAATGGACCTGATTCAGAAATATGCTTCTGCGGAAGCAAAGGCACCGAAGCTCAACAGACTGGGCTCGACAGAGTGGAGCAGGACAAAGACGAAGGTAAAGGCTGCGGTGGCGGGGATCGCCGGGGAGCTGGTGCAGCTGTATGCTGCCCGTTTGGAGGGCAAGGGCTATGTTTATCCGCCCGACAGCATTTGGCAGAAAGAATTTGAAGAGCTCTTTCCCTTTGAGGAAACCGGAGATCAGTTAAAAGCCATTGAGGATGTAAAGGCGGATATGGAGTCTTCCAAAATGATGGACAGGCTGGTCTGCGGCGATGTGGGCTACGGAAAAACGGAAGTTGCGCTGCGGGCGGCTTTTAAGGCGGTGCAGGAGGGGCGGCAGGTGATTTATCTGGTGCCTACCACCATTTTGGCGCAGCAGCAGTACAATAATTTTGTGCAGAGAATGAAGGACTTTCCGGTGAATGTAGCGCTTTTGTGCCGCTTTCGGACGGCGGCGGAGCAAAAAAACAGCATTGCCCGCTTTAAAGAGGGCAGGATGGACATCATCATCGGCACCCACAGGGTTTTGTCCAAGGATATAGAAGCCAAAAACCTGGGTCTGGTGGTAATCGACGAGGAGCAAAGATTCGGTGTACGGCACAAGGAAAAGCTAAAGCAGCTGCGGGGCAACGTTGATGTGCTGACCTTAAGCGCCACGCCGATTCCCCGCACTCTGCATATGAGCCTGGTGGGAATCCGGGATTTGAGTGTGTTGGAGGAGGCGCCGATTGACCGCCTGCCGATACAGACCTATGTGATGGAATATCATGATGAAACCGTGCGGGAGGCTATTAAAAGGGAGCTGGCACGGAACGGGCAGGTGTATTATGTATACAATACGGTGTATGATATTGCGGAAGTGGCTGCCCGTATTCAAAAGCTGGTGCCGGAAGCAAATCTTGCCTATGCCCACGGACAGATGCCGGAGCGGCAGCTGGAAAATATTATGTTGGATTTTATCAACGGAGAAATTGATGTCTTGGTATGCACCACAATCATTGAAACCGGACTGGATATTCCGAATGCCAATACCATGCTGATCCATGATGCGGATAAATTGGGGCTGTCACAGCTGTACCAGTTAAGGGGGCGTGTCGGGCGCAGCTCCAGGACGAGCTATGCCTTTATGCTGTATCGAAGGGGAAAGCTTTTAAGCGAGGAGGCCAATAAGCGCTTGAAGGCCATTCGGGAGTTTACGGAGCTGGGCTCCGGCATTAAAATTGCTTTGCGGGATTTGGAGATTCGAGGTGCCGGCAACGTTTTGGGAGCGGAGCAGCACGGACATATGCAGGCGGTGGGCTATGATTTATACTGCAAGCTGCTGCACACCGCAGTTAAGGCTTTAAAGGGTGAACATGTTGCGGCAGCTGAATTTGAAACTACGGTGGAAGCGCCTTTGGATGCCTATATACCGAGTTCCTATATCCGGAATGAGGAATTGAAGCTGGATGTGTATAAACGGATTGCTTCTATGGAGAGCGAGGAAGATTATCTGGATATTCAGGATGAACTGATGGATCGTTTCGGAAACTTCGGAAAAGAAGTCCGGAACCTTTTGCAGATTGCCAGAATGAAGGCGCTTGCCCACAGGGTTTATGTGGAGGAGTTGTATATCAACCTGCAGGAGGTGCAGATTCTGTTTTGCAGACAGGCAAAAATTGAGCCGGAGCGCGTCACCGCTTTGCTGGAAGCCTATCCGAGAAACATAAAAATCAAGCAGGGAGAAGGTCTGCGCCTGCTGTATACACAGCACGGAAGGAATGGGGACATACAGGCAAGTTTTGCCGTGGCGGAAGAGCTTTTAAAAAAACTGCAGGAGGAGGCAGCGGTATGAATGTAAAACCAGGTAAAGTATTGTGTCTTTTGTGTATCTGTCTGGCGGCTTGCGTACAAAAGCAAGAGCATGTACAGGCGGCGGAAATCTTATATGTGCAGGCGGGAAGTCCCGAAAAGGAGGGTGAAGGCAGCTATGAAAAGCCTTTTGCCCGGGTGGAAGAGGCATTGGAGGCGGCAGAGCCGGGTACCAGCATTTATCTGCTGGCGGGGGAATACCCGCCCTTTGCCCTTGATGCCGGGCATTCGGGAACGGAAGACAAACCGCTGCGCCTGCAGGCTGCGCCGGGAGAACGGGTGATCATACGGGGCGGAAGCGGTATCGGCATTTACATGGAAAATGTATCCCATCTGGAATTGGCAGGATTGGAAGTGGAGGGCGGAAGCCACGGCATTTATTACAAAAGCAGTCCGAAGCAGGGGGCGCGTCCCTTGCGCAACATCCGTATACAGGATTGCAAGGTATACGATATTGAAGGGGTTCACGGTATCTGCGTATACGGGGACAATCCCCATGCCCCTATCGAAAACATCAGTATCGCGGGCTGCGAGGTATTTAATTGCCGCTTGGGGGACAGCGAATCCCTTGTGCTTAACGGCAACATAGAGGGTTTTGACATTGTGGGGAATAAAATTCACCATAATGACAATATCGGTATTGATATGATCGGCTTTGAGGGCAGGGCCTTGCGAAAAAAAGCCGGAGAAAATCCTTACGCCGTCGATTTTGTGCGAAAGGGAAAATGTCGTGAAAATGTCGTATACGGCATCAGCGCCTACGGAAACCCGGCGTATGAAGAAGAGGGAGGCTATGACCTGAGCGCCGTGGGTATTTATGTGGACGGCGGACAGGACATTGAGATTTACCGTAATTTTGTCTATGACTGCGACATCGGCATTGAGGTGGCTACGGAGAGAAAAGCAGCGGAAAATACCTTGTTTCAGGTGTCGGACGTCAGGGTGCATGACAATGTGATTGCCGACTGCAGCGCCTATGCAGGACTTTCCTTCGGCGGCTATGCGAAGGACCTGGGCTATACCCGAAACTGCTCCTTTTATGACAACACCTTTGTCCGCAACAATACACAGATTGCGGTACAAAAAAGTAGGGACAACTATATCGGCGGCAATTTATTTATAGGGGGGGAAAGCTGGATAAGCTATCATGAAGACTGCCTTAAGAAAGATTTAAGAAATACCTTTGGGGAGAATGTTCTGGCTATGGACGGAGGGCTGGAGGATCTGATATACAGTGCATCTTTTTCGCTGTCCGAGCTGCTGCCGGAAGAGATGCAGGAGCGCCAAAAGCACGTAGATATAAGGCTGCAGGAGCTTTCAGACCTCCGCTCTGTCAATGTGGGGATGGGTTCGGGCTTTTTGCCGAAGGAAGAAGACTTACAGACTTATCGGGAACATATGGCAGAAAAAGGTGAATAAATATGGCGTTTTTTGCCTCAAAGATTTACAAATACCTTAAAAGTCTTGACAAAAATGTGTAAAAAGGATATAAAGAAACAGAGTTTTAAAAGCATATTCTAGGAGGAATAAAGGAATGAATAGAGTTGAATTGGTAGCGGCTATTGCAGAACAGGCTAAATTAAGCAAAAAAGACGCAGATGCAGCGGTAAAGGCTTTTGTAGAGGTAGTAACAAAGCAGCTGGCAAAGAAAGACAAGATTACTTTAGTAGGTTTCGGAACATTTGAAACATCCAAGAGAGAGGCAAGAGAGGGAAGAAACCCTAGAACAGGCGAAACCATGAAGATTGCGGGAAGCACCGTTCCTAAGTTTAAGCCGGGCAAGTCTTTAAAGGATGCCGTAAACACACCTGCTCCTAAGGGCAAGAAGAAATAGTGAGAATTGACAAATTTCTCAAGGTTTCGAGGCTGATTAAGCGCAGAACCATAGCAAACGAGGCTTGCGATGCAGGCAGGGTTTTGCTGAACGGAAAAACAGCAAAGGCAGGTACGAATGTAAATGTCGGAGATGTGGTGGAGATTTTATTCGGTTCCAAGAGCGTGAAGATAGAAGTATTGGATGTACAGGATACGAGTAAAAAGGATGAAGCCAAGGAGCTGTTTAAGTATTTGTAGAAACGGGAGGAGCCGCATAGTTAAGCTATGCGGCTTTTTTGATACTTTTTACTTGACCCTGTCGACATTTTATTTTAAACTGATAAAAAAGGAAGAGAAGGAGTGAGAGGATGGCAGCTTTGGGCAGCAGAAGACAGCGGGAGCGAAAAGCCAATAACCGTGTGGCGGTATTTTTGGTTATTGCATTCATCGTTTGTATGGCCTTTGTTATACAAGCCAGAATCAATACCGTCAGGACAAAGATACAGGCCTATCAGCAGAAAGAGAATATGCTGTCGGAGCAGATTCGGGAGCAGGAGGAGCGCAAAACCTATTTGGAAGCCCAGGAAATACATGTAAAAACCGACGAGTACAAGATAGAAGTGGCAAGGGAGAAGCTGGGGCTGGTTTTTCCGGATGAGATTATCATTAAACCTGAATAAAAATACCTCTAATCCGAACCGATTAGAGGTATTTGTGCGAAAGGGACTTTTATGAGAGATATGCGGATGAAGACTTTACGGGCTTATGTAAAGGCGCAGGAATTGATAGAAGCGGGGGACTGTATTTTGGCGGGGGTAAGCGGCGGTGCCGATTCCATGGCGCTTTTGCAGTTTCTGCTTCTTTTGTCTGCGGAATGGGAGCTGCAGATAGATGTCTGCCATGTTCATCACGGGATACGGGGTCAGGAGGCGGAGGAAGACGCGTCCTTTGTGGAGAGCTTTTGCCGGGAAAGGGGGCTGGCCTTTCACCTGTACAGGGAGGATATTCCGACCTATGCAAAGGATAAGAAGCTTTCTTTGGAGGAGGCGGGCAGAAGTAGGCGCTACGAGATTTTTCATGAACTGGCAAAGGAACTGGAGGAAAAAAGGGGGAGAAGGCTTAAGATTGCCACGGCTCATCATAAAAATGACAGTGCGGAAACCCTTTTGTTTAACCTGTGTCGGGGGAGCGGGCTTGCGGGGCTTGCGGGAATCCGACCTCAAAGAGGGATGATCATACGGCCTTTACTTTGCTTTAACCGCAGGGAGATAGAGGAGTTTTTGCAGGAGGAGGGGCTTTCCTACCGTACGGACAGCAGCAATCTGGAGGAGCGCTATGCCAGAAATGTTCTGCGCCGCAGGGTGCTTCCGGTTTTGGAGGGTCTGCACGTCGGCGCTGTGGAGAACATGGTGCAGGCGGCGAATTTGCTTCGGGAGGCGGATACCTACATCGGAAAGCAGGCAAAGGCTGCTGCAAAAATCTGTTTTATTTGGGAAAAGGGTGAGCTGCGGGCTTTGGATATTCCCGCTCTGCTTGCGCAGGAGGCGCTCATCAGGCAGTATGTACTGCGTATGTTTTTAAAAGAGGCGGGAGGTCTTGTGCGGGATATCGGTAGAGTCCATATTGCGGATATAGAAGCCCTTTTGAAAATGGAAACGGGAAAAAGCCTCAGCCTGCCGAAAGGCTTGCGCCTGTATAAATCCTATGACAGGCTCTGTTTTGCCCGGCAGGGGGAGGAAAAAGAGGAGCCAAAAAGGGATTTTGCCGCTTGTTTTTCCTGTCGTATTTTTCCGAATAAAAATTTTCAAATCTGCGATTTAGATGGGACAAAATATATAGATTATGATAAAATAAAAGGCACGCTCTCCTTTCGTACAAGACAAAGCGGGGATTACATTCGCATCAAAAACGGCAGGAAAAGCATCAAGGCTTTTATGACGGATGCGAAGATTCCGGCAAGGGAAAGAGAAAAGATTTTGCTGGTTGCCGCGGGCAGCGAGGTGATATGGATTGTCGGGAAGCGATTGAGCGAGGCGTATCGGATAGACGAGCATACAAAAACCATTATGGAAATAAAGTACAGGGGAGAAACAAAGGATGTCATATAAAATCAAAGCATTATTGACAGAAGAAGAAGTGGATAAACGGGTGTGCGAGGTAGCGGAGCAAATCAATCGGGACTATGACGGTAAAGAGGTGCATTTGATATGCATTTTAAAGGGCGGCGCTCTGTTTATGTGCGAACTTGCCAAAAGGCTGACGGTACCGGTATCTTTTGATTTTATGAGCGTTTCCAGTTACGGGGCAGGCACCGAATCCAGCGGTATCGTCAAGATTATCAAGGATTTGGACGACAGCATTGCAGGCAAGGAAGTGCTGATTGTGGAGGATATTATTGACTCCGGCAGAACCCTGGCGCATTTGAAGGAAATATTGAGCACCAGAGGGCCGGCAAGCATACGAATCTGTACCTTGCTGGATAAGCCTTCCAGAAGGGTGAAGAAAGAAGTACATGTGGACTATACTTGCTTTGAGATACCGGATAAATTTGTGGTGGGATATGGCTTGGATTATGACCAAAAGTATAGAAACCTGCCTTATATCGGTGTAGTGGAATTTGAGTAGGAGGCGGCGTTTTGAATACATCGAAGAATCAAACCAGAGGTTTTATTTTATTTATTGTGCTGATGTTCAGCCTGTTTACGGTATTTTATTTTGCCGGGGAAATGGGCAAAAGAGAATACACCAGAAAGCAGTTTTTGGAGGCTTTGCAGCAAGACAATGTGGCGCAGGTGCGCATTGAGCAGAATAAAAGGGTACCCAGCGGCAGCGCATGGCTGCTGTATAAGGATGGAAACAGAAGCGAATATGTATATTATGTATCGGACGTCAATGTTTTGACGGAGGAGCTCGATGCCCTGGGGGTGGATTATACTATGGCGGATGCACCTAAGGACAATATACTCTTGAGCTATGCAGTGCCGATTATTCTGTTCTTACAGGGGCTTGTGATGATTATGCTGATTTTTCAGCTGCGGGGAGCCGGTGGAGGTCCGAAGGTGATGACCTTCGGCAAAAGTCGGGCAACCATGCATGACGGTACACAAATCGGTTTCGGAGATGTGGCAGGCTTAAATGAGGAAAAGGAAGAGCTGGAAGAGGTTGTGGATTTTTTGAAGAACCATCAAAAATATACCAGTGTGGGGGCAAGAATCCCGAAGGGCATTATATTGGTGGGGCCTCCGGGTACGGGCAAAACCTTGCTGGCAAAGGCGGTAGCGGGAGAAGCGGGAGTACCCTTTTTCTCCATATCCGGCTCCGATTTTGTGGAAATGTTCGTGGGCGTAGGAGCATCCAGAGTGCGGGATTTATTTATGGAAGCCAAGCGGAATGCGCCTTGTATCGTTTTTATTGACGAAATCGACGCAGTGGCACGAAGAAGAGGCTCCGGTTTGGGGGGCAGCCACGATGAGCGGGAGCAGACCTTGAACCAGATGCTGGTGGAGATGGACGGCTTCGGCTTGAATGAGGGCATTATTGTGCTGGCAGCCACCAACCGTGTGGATATTCTGGATCCTGCAATTTTAAGACCGGGCAGATTTGACCGGAAAATAGCCGTGGGCAGACCGGATGTAGGAGGTCGTGAGGCAATTTTGAAGGTACATACCAGAAAAAAGCCGCTGGCGGAGGACGTGGATTTGCAGAAGCTTGCCAAGAGCACGCCGGGCTTTACGGGTGCGGATCTGGAGAATCTGATGAACGAGGCGGCCATCATTACCGCCAGAGAAAACAGACAATACATTACCAACGATGATGTGGAGCAGGCCTTTATTAAGGTGGGCATCGGAACGGAGAAAAAGAGCCGGATTATTCCGGAAAGTGAGCGCAGAATTACCGCCTATCATGAGGCGGGACATGCCATTTTATTCCGTGATTTGCCGAATGTGGGGCCGGTACATACCATTTCCATCATACCGACGGGAATGGGGGCGGCAGGCTATACCATGCCGATGCCGAAAGACGATAATGTCTTTAATACCAAAGACAGGATGTTGAGCGAAATCATGGTGAGTCTGGGCGGAAGAATCGCGGAAGAGCTTGTGTTCGGAAATGTGACAACGGGAGCCAGCCAGGATATCAAGGATGTGACGGAAAGAGCCCGTGCCATGGTTACGCGCTACGGAATGAGTGACAGGCTGGGGATGATTAACTATGAAAGCGATGATGAAGTGCTGATCAGTCGGGATTTTGCCCAGACAAAGGCTTATTCGGAGCATACCGCCACCATCATTGATACGGAAGTGAAGCGCATTGTGGACGAATGCTATGCCAAGGCAAAGGAAATTATTACGGCAAGGCGGGAGGTACTGGATAAATGTGCAGCGCTTTTGCTGGAAAAGGAGAAAATCAGTTTTGGAGAATTTGAAGCTTTGTTTGAGTCTTAGGCTCTTGTCGGGACGGTAAAACAGAGGGAAATATATGAATGTAGAAGCTATTTTTCATGATGAATGTCATGATTATTCGGATACCCTGGAGCCGAATCCGGGGGATGAGGTTCGGCTTCGCCTGCGGGTAGCAAGAGATGAGGCCGTAAGGGTATCTCTTTTGACGGGAGAGTCAAGCTATCCGATGGAAAAAAGTGAAACGGACGATTATTTTGACTACTATACCTGCGTCTGCAAGATACGGGAGCCTCTGTTTTGCTATTCCTTTCTGATTGAGAACGGAGAAGATAAGGCCTATTTTTCCAAAATCGGTCTTACCTTTGAGCGTGCGGGACACTATGAGTTTAAGCTGATTGCCGGTTTTAAGACACCGGAGTGGGCAAAAGGTGCGATTATGTATCAGATTTTTATTGATCGCTTCTGCCGCTCCGATGCTTCGCCCCATCCGCAGGACAACGAATATATCTACATCGGCAAGCCCGTGCGTTATGTACAGGACTGGAACAGTCTGCCGGAAAACTTTGATGTACATCGTTTCTACGGCGGAGATTTGCAGGGGGTATGGGATAAGCTGGAATACTTAAAGAGCATCGGCGTGGAAGCAATTTATTTTAATCCTTTATTTGTATCTCCTTCCAATCATAAGTATGACGCTCAGGATTATCATTATATCGACCCGCATCTGACGGTTTTAAAAAGTGATAAGGAAAAGTCCCGGATAGGCGGCGCCATCAATAATGAGCAGGCCTATTCCTATATTGAGCGGACAGCAAGCAAATCGAACCTGGAAGCCAGCAATGCCTTTTTTGCAGCTTTTATGAAGCAGGCGCACAGCTTGGGTATTCGGGTGATTCTGGACGGCGTGTTCAATCACTGCGGTTCCTTTCACAAGTGGATGGACAGGGAAGGTATTTATGAAAAAGCCCGGCGCCTGTATCGGGAGAACTATGCCGAGGGAGCTTTTTTGTCCGCTAAGAGCCCTTACCGGGAATATTTTCAGTTTAAGGAAGACAGTAAGGAGTATGACGGCTGGTGGGGGCATCACACCTTGCCGAAGCTGTACTATGAAAACAGCGAGAAGCTGGTGCAGGAGGTCTTGGGTATTGCCAGAAAATGGCTTGCTCCTCCTTACAATGTGGACGGCTGGCGTCTGGACGTGGCAGCGGATCTGGGATACAGCGAAGCCTTTAACCACAGCTTCTGGGAGAGGTTTCGAGAGGCGGTGAAATCCGAAAAGGAGGACGCCCTGATCCTGGCGGAGCATTACGGCAGTCCGGCTGCCTGGCTGGACGGCAGGCAATGGGATACGGTGATGAATTACGACGGCTTTATGGAGCCGGTCACCTGGTTTTTAACAGGTCTGGAAAAACATTCCGATCGTTCGGATATGTCCTTGCTGGGGAACGGGGAGATGTTTTTTAATATGCTGCGGCACGCCGCCGCAATGCTGCCTATGCCTTCCTTGCTGACGGCGATGAACGAGCTGTCCAACCATGACCATTCCCGTTTTCTTACCCGTACCAGTAAGCTGGTGGGGCGGGCAAGCGTTCTGGGAGCGGAAGCGGCGGCGGAGGGTATCAACTATGCCATTTTCAGGCAGGCGATTACCATGCATATGAGTTTGCCGGGAGCGCCGACCATTTATTACGGGGATGAGGCGGGGGTCTGCGGTTTTACGGATCCGGACAGCCGGCGTACCTATCCCTGGGGGAATGAAAATTATGAGATACTGATGTATTACAGGTATTTGGCGCTGATTCACAAGCATAACATCTGCATGAAGCTGGGCTCCTTGATTCGGGTGATGGCAAGAAAGGACTTGATAGCCTATGCAAGAACCTACGGAAAAAACAAAGCACTGGTTATCATCTATACGGGAAAAACAAGCCTGAAGGTGTCCGTGCCGATTTATCTGGCAGGTATCCAGAAGGGAGAGATTCTCAGCCGTATGATGTACAGTGATGATAACGGACATAATGCGGGTAAGCTGGATACGGTGGCAGAAGACAGCCATTTGACGGTAGATTTGGAGCCGAATGCCTCTTTGTTATATATTGTGGAGCAGACATAGAAAAAGCCCTGCTGTATGGAATGAAGCGACCCAAAAATCTAACGATTGGAGCTCGGTTCACACCACAGAAAACAGCGGGCTTTTTTTGTGCGTAATTTTATAAGACAGTTTGTCTGGGAATATAATTACGTATCATGGACAGCATCTGCTCGTCCAAATCCATGACGAAGGCCTCATTGACGTTGTTTTGCGCGATCACAAAGACATAGCTGTCCGCCTTCGGGTCATTGGAAGAATAGTTAAACTGCCTGGTGCCGGCATATTCTTTTAAAGCCGGTGCTCCTTTTTTGGTCAGAAGCTTGGCGCTTTTGATATCAAAAACCCGCAGCCTTTTACGTTTGGATTTGTTGACGATTAAATCCACGCTCATTTCGCTGTTTAAGAGAGCATATTCAAATTCCAAATGGGTATTCGGAATCTGGAAATGGAAAGCAAGAGCCAACAGAATCACGATGGCAACCAGCACAAAAGGATGCAGGGTAATGATGGCCAGCAAAACCATCAATATCAGTAGAATAAAGGCAAGGGCAATGGTGGCATAGTCAAACAAGCCCTTTTTGCGCACAACAATCTGTTCGTAAAAAGTATCGTTCATGGTTTATAAACTCTCCTTTGCTTTTAAGTAATTGCCAATTAAGGATGCAAGTCGAAAATGCATTGCGCCCTCAAAGCTGCGAATGTCCAAACCGGTTTTTTGCTCCGCCTGCTCAATTTTGTAAACCAGCGTGTTTCTGTGCATATATAGGCGGCGTGCCGTTTCGGCAATGCTTAAATTATGGGAAATGAAGGTGTTGATGACTTGGATATGCTCCTCATCCAAAGGAAGCCCCGCCTCTTTGCCCAGAATTTCCTTTAAAAAGCGCAGACAGGAGCGGGGAGGCAAATCGTACAAAAGCCCGCCGATGCCAAGCTTCGTGCCGGCAAAAACATATTGATCCGGATGGAATATTCCGGCAATCTCCAGACACTGCAGCATATCCTTATAGGTGCCGTGCAGCATGGAAAGCTGCTTTACGGGCTCGGAATAGATCACCACAACTCGGGACATGGCTTCGGTATGCAGCGTATCCGCAATGGTATGTGCCAAATCCTGTATGGAATCCTGCTTATAGCGGTGGATTAGGAGGATGGAGCGCTCGTCCACGGGCAGAATATGATTTTTGCCGACGGGGAAAAGCTGCCGCAGTATATTTGCCGCCATCTCATCAAAGGGAGCGGCGGTATGTATCAGAAACAGACAGACTTCCTTATTGTCCCGTATGCCGAGTCTGGCTAAACAGGGTTGTAAAGCTTCGTAAGGCTTGGTTTGAAAAAGCAGGTGCCGCAAAACCTCTTCCGCACTGTATTCTCCCTGTACCTGCCCGATCAGCTTGTGAAGCTTTGCCAAAGTTTCCTCCGCATTTTCCGCAGAAGGGGAAAGGGAAAGCTCCAGACCGGATAAGCTTTTCAGGGTTTGCAGGGCGGTTTGAATCGTATCATTGGTGGAAGGCATAGGATTTCCCTCCTTTTTCCGTCATTTTACACACAAAAGGGCAGGCAATGCCCACCCTTTCATTATAAGCCATAAAAGCCTGTTCTGCAATTATTAGTTTGTAATGGTCAATTCGGTTTCCTTGTCGAAGAGATGAATCTTTTCCATATCAATCGCAAATCTTGCCTTATCGCCGGTTCTTAAGTTGGTACGAGGATTTACTCTTGCCGTCATCTGTGCGCCTGCAACGTCAAAGTACAGGAATACTTCCGCACCGAGAAGCTCGTAAACCTTAATCTCGGACTCGAAGGTGCTGTCAGGAGAACTGCTGATGAAGAGCTCCTCATCATGCAAATCTTCCGGACGGATGCCCAAAACTACGGTTTTGCCTACATAGCCGCCCTCTTTCAAAGCCGGAGCCTTGCTTACCGGAACCTTTAACTTATAGCCGCCGACGCCGAGGAACAAGTCGCTTCCTTCCTCGCTTACCGCAGCGTCCACAAAGTTCATCTGCGGAGAACCGATAAAGCTTGCTACAAAGAGGTTGCAAGGCTTGTTGTACAGGTTCTGCGGAGAATCCACCTGCTGTACCAGACCGTCCTTCATGACAACGATACGGGTACCCAGAGTCATCGCCTCTGTCTGGTCATGAGTAACGTAGATGATGGTGGAGCCCAGTCTTTGATGCAGCTTGGAAATCTCAATACGCATCTGTACTCTCAGCTTGGCATCCAAGTTGGACAAAGGCTCGTCCATCAGGAATACCTTAGGGTTTCTGACAATGGCACGTCCCATCGCCACACGCTGTCTTTGTCCGCCGGATAAAGCCTTCGGCTTACGGTCAAGGAGCTTTTCCAAATCGAGAATCTTTGCAGCTTCTCTTACCTGCTTGTCGATTTGATCCTTCGGAACCTTGCGCAGCTTCAAACCGAATGCCATGTTGTCATATACGGACATATGCGGATACAGCGCGTAATTCTGGAATACCATCGCAATATCTCTGTCCTTCGGCTCCACGTCATTTACTACCTTGCCGTCAATCTCCAAAGTACCGGCAGAAATATCTTCCAGACCCGCAATCATACGCAGGGTGGTGGACTTACCGCAGCCGGATGGGCCGACAAAGATGATGAACTCCTTGTCCGCAATTTCCAGATTAAAATTGTGAACAGCCTTAAAGCCGTTTGGATACTGTTTCTCAATACCTTTTAATGATAAACTTGCCATTTCTTACCTCCAAAATTTGATTACATTCAGTATAGCAAAAATGGAGGGAATGACAATGTAAGGACTGTACAAAAATTCGGCGAAGTTTTCGGCATCGGTAAAAGCGGGGATGCAGGACTTGTATTAAATGAAAATGGCGGCTACAATGTTATATAAGAGGATAGCTTGGTAAGGAGATTTCGAAAGATGGGTGAAAAGTTCAAAATACCGCTCATGATGATAGATATACTAAGGAGGAAATAATGATAAATAATAAGAAGATACGCAGGGTAATGCGAAAATTTGTGAAGAGATATGGACAACAGAACACAAGAAAAATGATTTCGCTCTTTTCGAAGGCATACAGAACGACTAAGCAGCGTATTGCCGGCAACTTAAGGACAATGAAGTATGATGAGAAAACCATTCAAATCGAAACATATATTCCTTGTCATTACAGTGTAATGCGCTAAACGAAAGTACAGTGTTGCGGAATAGATTGTATGATAAAAAGCACGTGGAGGGGAAAACACTCTCACACGTGCTTTTATCGGTTTGCAGGGCATTGTTTGCAGCAAGCCCTGCTTTTCTCCATAAAAAGAGCGCGAGACGGGGTTCGAACCCGCGACCCCGACCTTGGCAAGGTCGTGCTCTACCAGCTGAGCCACTCGCGCACGAGCGGGTGATGGGAATCGAACCCACGTATTCAGCTTGGAAGGCTGATGTTCTACCATTGAACTACACCCGCGAACAAATACATTTTATAAAACAAATCCGCATTTGTCAACAAAAAACTATGCCTTTCTGCACTAAACCGTAAAATAGTTATGCAGCTTGATACGCTTGATTTCTTCCTTACTGAAATATAAGTCTTTCATTACCGGATCATTTTCCTTCAGCGGATTTCTGGATACCAGCATCTTAAAGACAATCGGCGTCAAAGGGCGGAAAGAGATGCCGTTAAATAAGGCAATTTTGGTTTCGGAAGGGGTAAAGTTTTCCAAAATGCTGATCATAATGTGCTCTATGGGGGTGAGCTTATGCACCATACAGATATTGGTCAGCACGTGATGAAACTCAATGCTGCCCTCATAGCTGTTTTCACATAGGGTATAGTCAGCCAAATCCTTTACATTCATATACAAGTCCGCCCGGTAGGACCAGGGAGCCTCCGGCATTTGCTCCCCGATACAGAGTACGGAGGTATTCAGAGAACGGTTGCGTCCGTCCCAAAAGTAAAGATACAGTTTGCGGAGGCTGAAGAAGGCGGGCAGGGTGTCGCTGCCGCCAGGCTTATACTCCGCTTTTTCCTCCGCCTGCAAAAAGTCGGTGAATTGGTCTATGGATACATTCAGTGCCTTGGAAATATCATATAGGGTATGCAAATCAATGCAAATCTCCCCGCTCTCATATTTGGACAGGGTGCTTTTGGATTTGTTGATGCGCTTGGCCAAAGCGACTTGGGACAGATTCCTGTTTTTTCTGAATTTGCGGATGCATTGTCCGACCTCTTGTGCAATATTCATAAAACTCCTATATAGAAAATATTGATA
>JBGZHY010000105.1:0-4114 GCA_041848045.1 Lachnospiraceae bacterium | reverse complement strand
TTGTCCAAACCGTAAGCCAAAGCCGCAGCCGTCGGCTCGTTGATGATTCTCTTCACATCCAGACCCGCAATCTTGCCCGCGTCCTTGGTTGCCTGACGCTGGGCGTCATTGAAGTAGGCCGGTACCGTAATCACCGCTTCCGTTACCTTCTCGCCCAGATAGCTTTCCGCATCCGCCTTCAGCTTCTGTAAAATCATGGCGGAAATCTCCTGCGGCGTATAGCTCTTATCATCAATCCTTACCTTGTAATCCGTACCGATATGCCTCTTGATGGAAGAAATGGTTCTGTCCGCATTGGTCACCGCCTGACGCTTTGCCGGCTCTCCCACCAATCTCTCTCCTGTTTTGGTAAATGCCACCACGGATGGCGTCGTTCTGGCGCCCTCCGCATTCGGTATAACCACCGGCTTACCGCCCTCCATCACTGCCACACAGCTGTTTGTTGTTCCCAAATCTATACCGATAATCTTACCCATTTTATATTCCTCCGTTTATCTTATCTTTTTTATCTATAATATAATACCGTTTTCCGGTATCTTAATTGGCTACCTTAACCATACTGTAACGCAGTACGCTGTCTTTATACATATAGCCCTTTTGCAGCTCTTCCACGATGATATTTTCTCCCACCGTTTCATCCTCCACATGCAGCACCGCATTGTGAAAATCCGGATTAAACTCCTTGCCCAGACAGTCAATCGCCCGAACTCCCGCATCCTCCAGATTCTTGAGCAGCTGCTTGTAAATCATATCCATACCGTCCGAAAAAGCCTTGGCTTCCTTATCGTCAGGCACAGTTGCAAGTCCCCGTTCAAAATTGTCGATTACCGGCAAGAGCTTCTCTGCAATATGTCTGGCGCCCATATCAAACATCGTCTGTTTTTCTTTTTCGCTGCGCCTGCGGAAATTATCAAATTCCGCCATATTGCGCAAAAGCCTGTCATTAAGCTCCGCTATCTTCGCATCCCCGGAATCCTTTTCTTCCTCTTCCAAAGCCTCCTCCTTGGCAAGGCTTTCCGCCCATTCCGCCGCCGCTTTGGCGGCCTCCTCCAGGCGCTTTTCCTCACTGTTTTCGGAAGGCGGCGCTTCTTTCGTATCCTCCTGTATATCTTCCTGTTTCAGTTCCTTATCTTCCACCATAAACTCCTCTCCTTTATTCATTCAGGCGCTCCTCCAGCTGTTCCATCACCGTACGTATGGTGCGCAGTACCTTTTCATAATCCATGCGCTTGGGTCCCACAATACCGATGGTACCCCGAATACCCGCTCCCAGGTCATAATTGGCTGTCACCACGGAGCAATCCTTCATATTCTGCAGCGGCAATTCCTCGCCGATATACACCTGCACGCCGGTGGAAGTTTCTCCCAGGTCATTGTCCAGGGCATCCACAAAAATCTCCTTCAGCTTTGCCTTTTCCTCGAAGGTACCGATCAGGGCGCTTGCCTTATCTCCCGAGGCCAACTCCGGATACTTGAAAAAATTGGTGGCACCGCTGGTATATATCTGCAGGTTTTCCGCCTCGTCCCCCAAATCCTTGGACAGCTGATCCAGAATAATATCCACAATATCCCGCAAAGGCCCCGACTCCATCTTCAGCTTGTTTATGACGGCAATATTGATTTCCTCAATCGCCAGTCCTCCCAGATTGGTATTCAACATCAGGTTTAAATTCAGAAGCTCCTTTTCCTGCAAAGAGGGGGAAACATGCAGAATACTGTTTTTAATGATATTTCCTTCCAGCACCGTGACCAAAAGCAACTTATTGCTCTCCATATTGCTGAGCTGAATAAACTTAATCTTGTTCCGGTGATAGGCAGGTCCCGCAATCATGGTGGCGTAATTGGTGTTGGCGGCAATGATTTTGGCAAGCTGCTTCAATACATTTTCCAGCTTATCCACCCGCTCCATAACATTGCTCTTAAACTCGCTGACCTCCGTCATCTTATCCTTCAGGATCTCATCTACGTAAAAACGATAACCCTTATCGCTGGGGATACGCCCGGAAGAAGTATGGGGCTGCAAAATATAGCCCAGTTCCTCCAAATCGCTCATCTCGTTTCGGATGGTGGCGCTGCTCAATTTCAAATCCAGAATCTTGGAAATGGTGCGTGAGCCGACGGGCTCTCCCGTTTCCATATAGGATTTTATAATGGTTTTCAATATTTTAATTTTTCGCTCATCCAAATCCATCGGCTCACCTCCTGTTTTTTTATTTTGTTAGCACTCACTTAATTAGAGTGCTAATTTATGTTGCTATCATATTACTTTTTTGCGGCCTTGTCAATCACTTTTTCAAAATAAGTTTGTGAAGAAATTGTGTTGCTTTTTACAGCCATACAAAAGGGAGCCGCCTCCCGCACAGCTCCCTGCAATCTTATTCCTATTGTTTAATATGGGTTCCCGTTTCTCCTTTCAGCGCATCCTTTGCCCGTTCCAGCAAAGTAATCACTGCGGTTCTGCCGGGCTTTGACTCTGCAAAGGCGATTCCCGCCTCCACCTTCGGCAGCATGGAACCCGCTGCAAATTCACCCTGCGCGGCATAAGCCCTTGCCTGCTCCGGTGTCAGCCCGGACAACCACTCCTGATTTTCCCTGCCGAAACGAACGGCAACCTTTTCCACTGCCGTCAGAATAAGCAGCATATCCGCATCCAGGGATTCCGCCAGAAGCTCCGCCGCAAAGTCCTTATCAATTACTGCCGGTACTCCTGCCAGATGCCTGCCCTGGGCAACCACCGGTATACCGCCGCCGCCACAGCAAATTACCAAATCCCCCTGGTCTGCCATGGCACGGATAGCGCCGATTTCGATAATCTCCTTCGGCTTTGGAGAAGCCACCACACGGCGATAGCCCCTGCCGGCATCCTCCCTGACCGTCCAGCCTCTCTTTTGTGCCTGCTCCTTTGCGTATGCCTCCTCCATGAATTTTCCGATTGGCTTTGTCGGATTTTGGAAAGCCGGGTCATTTTCATCCACCCGCACCTGGGTAACCATGGTGGTAATGGAAGGTGCCTCCAAGCCTCGGCTTAAAAACTCCTCCCGCAGGGCATTCTGAATGTCGTAGCCGATATACGCCTGGCTCATCGCCACGCATACGGACAGGGATGCCGGATCCTGATTTTCCGCTCTTGCATAGTCCGCCATGGCATTGTTGATGATGCCCACCTGCGGACCGTTGCCGTGAACAATGATTACCTCATTGCCCCCCCCTCTACCAGGTCAACAATGGCGCGTGCCGTAATTTTTACCGCTTTCATCTGCTCCGGAAGGGTATTGCCTAGTGCATTCCCCCCAAGCGCAATCACCACTTTCTTTTTTGACATCTTTTTTATCCTCTGTCCCTACTCTTCAAATTGTCTTGCCTGACCGCGCCTCTCCAGTTCCGCAAGCACCTTTGCCGGATTCTTAAACTTTTCCAGCAAAATCATGGCTGCAATCACATACGGCTTATAAGAAGCTTCCTTATAAAGCGGATCTCTGTACCGATCAAAGACAGAGGCAGCCACCTCGCCCTCCACACAGGAAACACCGGAAATATCCGCCGGCAGGCAGTGCATGTACAAAGCCTTCCCGTCCTTGGTCAGCTTCATCATCTCTTCGGTGCAAGCCCAGTCCTTATGCTGTGCGTTTTGAGCAAGGAGCTCTTTTTCCAGCGCCTTAATACCCTCCAGGTCATTTTCCGCATAGAGATTGGTTCTCTTCTCCATTGCCGCAAACGGCGCCCAAGACTTCGGATACACAATATCCGCATCCTTGAAAGCTTCCTTCATATCGTTGCTCATCTTAAAGGAGCCGCCCGACTTTGCCGCATTTTCCTTTGCCACCTCAATCACATCACCCATGACGTCGTAGCCTTCCGGATGCGCCAGAACCACCTCCATACCCAATCTGGTAAACAAAGCGATGATACCCTGCGGAACGGAAAGCGGCTTGCCGTAAGACGGAGAGTATGCCCAGGTCATGGCAATTTTCTTGCCTTTAAGCTGCTCGATACCGCCAAACTCATGAATAACGTGCAAAGCGTCCGCCATGGACTGGGTCGGATGGTCGATATCACACTGCAAATTGACCAGGGTAGGCCTTTGCTCCAGAATACCGTCACGGTTTCCGGCGGC
>JBGZHY010000104.1:0-19358 GCA_041848045.1 Lachnospiraceae bacterium | reverse complement strand
GCAACAAGCCCTGCTCATAATTCTGCGGACGCTTGCGCCAGTCCTGGGGCGCAACTCCCATAAAGCGCCGAAAATTCCGATGAAAGGTGGATACAGTCGTAAAGCCGCAGCGCACGGCAATATCCTCGATGCTGTCACCGGTTTTTTGCAGGTACTTACAGGCTTCGTGTATCCTGACCAAATTCAGGTACTCCAGCACGCCGATGTTCATATATTGACCAAAAATCCGCCGCAGATGGGTTTCACTGATATACAGATGGGCTGCCAGCTCGGACACCCGCATATCCCTATGGTAATGTTTTTCCACATAGTCCATTGCCCTGTCCAGGGTGTCCGAAAGACCGGAGGAGGTACTTTCCCGCAGCTGCCCTTCCGCCTTCTCCTGCGCCCTTCCCGCAAGCTTCATCAAAAGGGCAAGCAGCATCCCATGCGCCTCCTCCTCAAAAAAAGCAGGCTTTAGGCGAAAGATGTCCAAGAGCCGCCGGATATTTTCGGCAAGCTCCGGTTCCCGTTTCTCCTGCAAAAACAGAGCGGAGCCCTCAATCAGAGCGAGAGCCTGCTCCATCTTTTTCATTTTCAGGGCATCCCCGCAAAAATGCTTCAGAAAACCCTCCGTATCAATAAAAAGGTATTCCCAGCTGCTGGTCTTTCCTTCCCTACTCTTGGTATTGTGGGGATATTTTCGGGGAATGACCGTAAAATGACCGGCGGCATACTTATACGTCTTGTCCGCCAATATCATCTCTCCCATTCCGTCTTTACAGTATCCGATTTCCAGAAAATTATGAAAATGCAACTTCCGGATGTCCTCCCCCTTGTCATCCTTGCCGTAGTGACGAACCCACGCCTCTCCCAGCAGCGCAAATACATACATATTTTCCGGCATCCGGTAATAGCGGTATTCCAAATCCGCCTTTTTTGCTTTTGCCATTCTATGCTTCCTTTTTAAATAATTTTTCCAGCTCCTTAATAAAAGCCTTTTCCCTCTTGTTCAGCTTATATGCGCTGTCATAGACCAAATGGGCATTCATCCGGCAGGGCGCATTGACGATAGGTATCTCCGCGCAGGACTTGCTGTACACATCGGTGTAGCGCTTCATCATCACCGTCACATAGCTGCTTTGCTCTATGGTATCCAAAAGTCCGCCCCGGTCGAACACGTACAGCACCTTTTTATCGTCCTGAAAGCCCAGGACGGACAGCCACTCTTCAAACTTGAAGTTCTCGTACATAATGAAACGCAGATTTCGAATACTTTCAAATTCAATTTCTTTTTTGCGGGCAAGGGGATTGCGCTTGGAGGCCAATACAATCAAAGGGCAGCTGTGGGCTATGGTCTTAATCACCAGGTTATTTTTCTTTGCCAGAGCGCGATAAGAATCGCTGAAGCTGTCAAAGCAATAGAAAATACTCATTCTGTATCGCTTTTCCACCACATCCCGTATCGTTTGAATCAGCCCGGTTTCCTTAAAGGAATCTTCAAAGCTCTTGGCAGGGTTCAGCTTTTTGAAATTGATAAAGGCTTTCATAATGTCGAAGGAGTAGGTGCAGGATAAAGATATATTCTCCTTGTTGGTAAACAAAGAAGGGATATTTTGAATATTGCTCATTTCATCCACAATCTTTTGAATGGACTTCATAAACAGGCGTCCCTGCGCCGTCAATACAATACCTGTGCTTCTGCGCAGGAAGATGTCGTAGCCGAGCTCCGCCTCCAGCTTCTTGATGCAGGTGCTTAAATTGGACTGTGATAAGTTTAAATGTGCCGCCGCTTTGTTGATGGAACCAAATTCCACAACCTTAATGATATACTCGAAATGTCTGGTTTCCATATCCATACCGTCCCTTCTTCAGTCCCTCGCCGGTCTGTTGCCGCTTTATCCCGTTTATACCTCTTATTATACCGATAATGCAAGCGTATGGATATATGTTTTTCCATATAACATATATCAATGTTATATAGCAATTTATATGTCAAATATGTTAGTATCAGATTATAAAGATATGAGGATGGATTATTCAAATAATCCAAATATCAACCATATAAAGGAGGAAATTTCTATGTCAACTGTAAAACAACCAACATCTGCACTGGCTTCCCCCCGTTTCTGCAATATGGGAACCTTTATGAGGATGCCGAAGGTCGATTCTGCCGCAGGGCTGGATTTTGTCATTGCCGGAGCACCTTTTGATACGGCAAGCTCTTTCCGCTCCGGTTCCCGTTTCGGTCCGAACGCCATCCGCAACATTTCGGTTATGATGAAGCCGAACAACGTTATCCTGCAGGTAAACATTATGGAAGGCTTAAAGGGCGGAGATATGGGTGACTTTAATGTTACGCCGGGATACATTCATCCGACCTATGATTCCATCGAAGCGGGAGTGGCGAGTATTCTCGCGGAAAATGCCTGCCCGATTATCTTGGGCGGCGACCACTCCATTACCCTTGCGGAATTAAGAGCCGTTGCCAAGAAGTACGGACCTGTCGCTCTGGTACATTTTGATTCCCATTCCGATTTGTGCGACGAGGTATTCGGGCAGAAGTACAACCACGGTACACCGTTCAGAAGGGCTATTGAGGAAGGGCTCATCGTTCCGGCACATTCCATCCAGATCGGTATGCGCGGCTCCCTGTATGATCCTAACGAGCATAAAATGGCGGCGGAGCTCGGCATGCAGCTGATTCCTGCCCATAAGGTTCGTGAAATGGGTATGCCTGCCATTTATAAGGCGATTCACGACAGAGTGGGCAATATGCCTTGCTTCCTGACCTTTGACATCGACTTTGTCGATCCGGCTTACGCACCGGGCACGGGAACGCCGGAGGTGGGCGGCTTTACCTCTCTGGAAGCTCTGGAACTGGTACGCAACATCAAGGATCTGAACTTTGTCGGTTTTGATATTGTAGAGGTACTGCCGGCTTATGACAGCGGAGAAGTCACCTCTTACCTGGCTGCAAACATCGTGTTTGAATACCTTTCCATTCTGGCATTGAAGAAAAAAGCATAATCATACACAAAGGAGTCACTTTATGGATGATAAAAGTATGCTTGATACAAATACACAGGAAAACTTAAATAACAATGCCGTTTTGGACGCCTTGCGCTTAAGCACCGAACAGTACCGGAAGGGTGTTTACAAAGCCATTATTTTCACCCTGATTGCCGTCTTTATCTTTTTTGTACCCGTGCACTTTGGCGGAAAAACCGATATTACCTTCGGTATCATTTACAAAGGAATCAAGTCGGCTCTCGGCTCCTTCGGCGTGTGGGCAGGCGTTGTGCTCATCACCTTAAACGGTGTGGCTGCCATATACGGCAAATACATCTGCAAGGACAAAAACAGCAAGCTTTACCGATACTATGAAGAAGATTCCCTTCTCCATCCGGTATTTTATTTCCTGGGCGCCGTTTTTGCCATTATATGCCAGTTGGACAGCAGCCTTGCCACATTCACGGGGCCTGCTTTCATCGTCCATCCGGACATCGGTCCTACCGTGCTTTCCATTGCCATTGATGTGGCTTGGATTATTCCGGTCAGCGCCGTATTTATGCCTTTCTTGCTGAACTACGGCATTGTAGACTTCATCGGCAGTCTGATGGAACCCTTAATGCGCCCTTTGTTTAAACTGCCCGGCAGGTCTGCCGTCAATGCCATCGCTTCCTTTATCAGTTCCGCCTCCGTGGGCGTTCTGATTACCAGCAAGCTGTACAGGCAGGGCATTTACACAAAGAAAGAAGCGGTTTTAATCGCCACAGGCTTCAGCGCTGTCAGCGTAGGCTTTGCATACAAGGTTATTGAAACGGCAAAATTGCAGGATCATTTTCTTCCCATTTACTTTATTGCCCTGTTGATTACCGTACTGATCAGCTTTTTTATGGCAAGAATATGGCCTCTTTCCAAAAAAGAAAGCATATATCTGGACGGGCGGGTACAGACAAAGGAAGATATTGATGCCGAAAAAATACCGTGGAACAGGATTTTTCAAACCGGTGCGGATCGCGCCGTAAAGAAGGCGGCTACTGCTCCTCCTCTTTTGCAGGAAATCCTGTCCAGCTTAAAGGACGCCGTGTTTGTATTGCCAAAGGTAGTATCCTTGCTGACGGCGGCAGGTGTTCTGGCAATGATTATCGCCACTTACACCCCGTTATTCACTTACTTGGGCAAGCTGTTTGAACCGATACTGGTATTGATGCAGGTTCCGGACGCAGCCGCTATCGCACCGGCTTTGCCGGTAGGCATCGCCGAAATGTTTTTGCCTGTGCTGATGATTGCAGACAAGGCAGATACCCTTTCACTGGGTGCAAGATACATGGTTGTAACGGTTTCTATGGTACAAATCATCTTCTTCTCGGAAACCATTGTGGTTATGATGTCAACCAAAATACCGGTTTCCTTGAAAGAGCTGGTGATATGCTTCTTTGAGAGAACCATTATCGCCATTCCGATTACAGCCCTTTTTATGCATATCTTGTTTTAATATATCATACCCCAAGGACAATCCCCCTGAGCATAAGCCCGGGGGGATTGTTTTGTTTATACAAGCAACAGCATTAGTTTTACCTTGGGGCTGTCGGGAAATAGATAGCCTCTTTCATTCTCTTTTTCAATACTCCCAATACATATAACTTTATTTCGTCCATCTTCCTCATCTCTTACAGCATCCATTTATTCCCCGAAGAGCCGACGTCCTCCTCTATCACAAAGCGCTTCTTCTCTTCATCCGCCCGCACCAGGTAGGTCTTTCCCTTTTCACAATAGAAGTTCTCCTCCCCTTGAAAAATCAGTTGCACAAAAGACCGCCTTCCGGCGTTTTTTTCAGCATAAAAAGCAAACTCCAGCTTATGCTTTCCGGCACGAAGAAGTATTTTGTCACCGCTTTTTCCGGCTGTCTTCTGCAAATGCAAAACTTCCTCATCTACGGACAGCAGTTCTATTTTTTCCTTACGCAGCAAATTTCCCCTTTCCTCCGGTATAAGCAGGGCATAATCCGGATTGTTCTTTTTCCACTTCCTCTCTTCGATGAGAAGATAGACATACAACAGCCCGCATATCAGCATAAACACTGCACAAAGAATCATTACGCCTGCAAAGGGAAGTATGTTTGCCTTTTGCATATGCCTTATTATTGCAAATCCTGCAAAAATCACGCAGACAAGTGCCGACAGCATCCATAGCGCCCGTTGAAGAGATTTGCCGAAACCCGCCTTTTTCTTGTATGCGGAACGCAGAGTAGGCGCACGAAGCAGCAGACAGATAAAAATGATAAAGGCGACAAAATAAAACAGACTATGCCCCCACAATTTCATCCTCATTTACACCTTAAAATACTTTGCCGCCGCTTCAAACATCCGTATGTCATAATTACCCGGCACATTCTGATACAGCCCCTCGTCAATCCTCTCGGAATGTCCCATTTTTCCGAAGATTCTGCCGTCCGGGGAACAAATGCCCTCCACGGCAAAGGCGGAGCCGTTCGGGTTATGCCGTATATCCATAGTCGGATTTCCCGCAAAATCCACGTAGCGGGTGACAATCTGTCCATTTCTCGCCAGCGCTCTAAGCTCCTCTTCTCTGCAAATAAAGCGTCCCTCTCCATGGGAAACGGCAACTTGATAAATCTCTCCCGGCTGTGTCAAAGAAAGCCAGGGGCTGATGTTGGCACATATCCCGGTCCGTACAATCATAGACTGGTGTCTGCCGATGGTATTGTGCCCTAAGGTCGGGCTGTCCGCGTCCGTATCCGTAATCTTGCCGTAAGGCAGAAGACCCAGCTTAATCAGCGCCTGAAAGCCGTTGCAAATACCTGCCATCAGGCCTCCCCTTTCTTCCAGCAGCTTGTGCACCGCTTCCTGTATACGCGGATTTCTGAAAAAAGCGGTAATGAATTTTGCGGAACCGTCCGGTTCATCTCCCCCCGAAAAGCCTCCCGGCAGGAAAATAATCTGCGCTTCTTCTATTCCTCTCTCCATACGGGTAACACTGTCTGCAATATCGCCGGAGCTTAAGTTTTTAATCAGCATAATCTCGGCTTCCATTCCGGCACGGCGTATAGCTTTAGCGCTGTCGTATTCGCAGTTGGTGCCCGGAAAAGCCGGAATCAGAACCCGCACCTTTTCTTTTAACAATTTCGGCGCCGGTCTTTGTACCTCCCGACTGTCTTTCACGCCGCCAGAAAGCAAAGGCATTTCCTCCGTCTTTCCTTCCGCCTTGCGCGGAAAGACGCTTTCTAAACGCTGATCGTATATGCGCTCCAAATCCTCCATGTTCAGTACCGTATCCCGGTACTGCAGGCGATATTCTTCGGATACCCTGCCCAAATACCGCAGAACGATACCCTGCTTCTGCAAATCAGCTTTTTCCGAAGCGCTCAAATCTTCCTCCAGCTCTACAACAAAGGAAGCATAAGCATAGGCAAACAAATCCTGCAGGCGGCAGTCCTCTGCGAACACAAAGCCGAGCCGGTTGCCCAGACCCTGCTTAAAAATCGCCTCCGCCACACCGCCGTAGCCGGGTGTATAAACGGACAATGCCCTTTTGGAAAACGCCAGGCTATGTATAAAGTCAAATAAAATCGGCAAATTCTTCATATCCTTTGCCGGCAGAAGCTGCAAAACCTTTGCGCCCGCCTTTTTAAATTCCGGCGAAAGCACATGCTGTACCTTTCCTACTGTCACGGCAAAGGAAACCAAGGTAGGCGGTACATCCAGATTTTCAAAGGAACCGCTCATGGAGTCTTTTCCGCCTATGGCGGCTATCTCCAAATCAAGCTGGGCATCCAAAGCCCCCAAAAGCGCCGCCAGCGGCTTACCCCATCTGCGGCTGTCCTGCCCCAGACGTTCAAAATATTCCTGAAAGCTTAAGTATACCTGTGACCTGTCCGCACCGGCGGCAATCAGTTTGGATACGGATTCCAAAACCGCAAGATAAGCGCCTGCATAGCAGTCTTTTTCCATAATATAAGGGTTGGCGCCATATGCCATAAACGAGCAGGTATCGGTCTGTCCTTTTTCCACGGACACCTTATGCACCATCGCCTGTATCGGCGTCTTCTGGTATTTTCCGCCAAAAGGCATCAGCACGGTGCCGGCGCCGATGGTGGAATCGAAGCGCTCGCTCAGCCCCTGCTTGGAACAAACATTCAAATCCCCTGCCAAAGCCCGCATGCCTGCAGCAAAATCCTTCACCTCAGTCTTTTGGTAATCTGCGGCTTTTTCCACTTCTATGTCAATATGCTTTGCAGCCCCGTTGGAATTTAAAAATGCTCTGGAAAGGTTCACAATCTCCTTTCCCCGCCAGTACATCAAAAGCCTCGGCTCCTTCTGCACCCCGGCAACTACGCTTGCCTCCAGGTTCTCCTCCGCCGCCAGCTCCATAAAGCGGGCTGCATCCTTTTCTTCCACCACCACCGCCATACGCTCCTGTGATTCGGAAATGGCAAGCTCCGTACCGTCCAGACCTTCGTATTTTTTCGGTACCTTATCCAAGTCGATAACAAGTCCCTCTGCCAGTTCGCCGATTGCCACGCTGACGCCGCCTGCGCCAAAGTCGTTGCAACGCTTAATCAGGGATTTTGCTTCCTCATTTCGGAACAACCTTTGTAATTTACGCTCCTCCGGCGCATTTCCTTTCTGCACCTCGGCACCGCAGCTTTCCAGGGATTCCTCCTTATGCGCCTTGGAAGAACCTGTTGCGCCGCCGCAGCCGTCCCTGCCGGTTCTGCCGCCGATAAGAATGACGACATCCCCCTCTGCAGGCACTTCTCTACGTACATTCTCCGCCTTGCTTGCCGCAATCACGGCGCCGATTTCCATACGCTTTGCCGCATATCCCGGATGGTACAATTCCTCCACAATACCCGTTGCCAATCCGATTTGATTGCCGTAGGAGGAATAGCCCGCCGCTGCCGTAGTCACGATTTTTCTCTGGGGCAGCTTTCCCTTAATGGTTTCCGAAAGCGCTCCGGTGGGATCTGCCGCTCCCGTCACACGCATAGCCGCATAAACATAGGCTCTGCCGGAAAGGGGATCCCGAATGGCTCCGCCGATACAGGTTGCCGCCCCTCCGAAAGGCTCGATTTCCGTCGGATGATTGTGGGTTTCATTCTTAAACAGGAGCAGCCAATCCTCCTCCCTCCCGTCCACCTCCACCTTGATTTTGACGGTGCAGGCATTGATTTCCTCGGAAATATCCAGGCCGGCAAGCTTTCCGTCCCGATACAGGCTCTTTGCCCCGACGGTTGCAATATCCATCAGGCTGTAGGGCTTTTGGCGCTGCAGCTTATCTCTCGTCTGCAAATAACGCTTCCATGCCTTCTCTGCCCTTTCATCCGCAAAGGAAACGCTGCGGATATTGGTCAAAAAGGTGGTATGTCTGCAATGATCCGACCAGTAGGTGTCGATCGTGCGGATTTCCGTTATGCGGGGATCTCTGTTTTCCTCTATAAAATACTGCTGACAAAACTGCAAATCCTCCAAATCCATAGCAAGGCCGTAGCTGCACAAAAAATCCTCCAGTCCCTGTCTGTCCAGGCTGCGAAAGCCCTGCAGCAAATCCACATCCTTCGGCAAATCATATGCCATGTCGAGGCTGGCAAAGCATTGATTATCCGCCTCTCTGGATTCCACCGGATTGATGACATATTTCTTGATTTTATCCAATTCTTCCACGGACAAGCTTCCCGCAAATACATACATTTTTGCCGTCTTTACCTTGGGTCTTTGCTCCATGGACATCAGCTGTATACATTGTGCGGCAGAATCCGCCCGCTGGTCATACTGCCCCGGCAGATATTCCGTGACAAAGCACTGTTCGTCCTCCCTCAGTACCGGAAAATCACAGAGGGTATCCATCTGAGGCTCCGATAAAATGAAGGCGGCAGCTCTTTTAAACATTTCTTCCGAGATACCCTCCACATCATAGCGGTTAATGACCCGCACCTTTTGCACGCCCTCAATATGCAGAAAGTTCCTGATTTCCGCATGCAGCGCTTCCGCCTCATGAGCCAGTCCCTCTCTCTTTTCCACATACACTCGATATACCATATTATTTCCCCACTTCCAATGCTTTTTTCCCGATGTCCCTCCGGCAATAGCAATTCTTAAATTGCACCTCTTTTACTTTATCATATGCCTTAGCAATGGCTTCTGCCAGGCTCTCTCCCCTGCCGAGAACGCCCAGAACCCTGCCTCCGGCTGTTTGCAGCCGCTCTCCTTCTTTCTTTACGCCGGCTGCATAAATATGTGTCGTATCCGCCGGCAGAGAAATCTCGTAACCGCTTTCGTACGCTTCGGGATATCCGGCACTTGCCAACACCACCAGACAGGAGAACTGATTTTCCCAGACAAGCTCTATCTCCTCCAGATATTCTCCGCTGACCGCCTGCAGCACCTGCAACAGATCCGTCTTGAGCAAAGGCAGTATCGCCTGGGTTTCCGGATCTCCGAAGCGGGCATTATACTCTATTACCTTCGGCCCGTCTTTTGTCAGCATCAGTCCGAAATACAGGCAACCCTTAAACTTCCTGCCCTCTGCGCACATGGCTGCAATGCTCGGTTTAAAAATACGCTCCATACAGATAGCCGCAATTTCTTCGGTATAGTAGGGATTAGGAGCGATAACTCCCATTCCCCCCGTATTCAGTCCCTTATCGCCGTCCTTCGCTCTTTTATGATCCATGGAAGATAACATAGGCAGCACCGTTTTTCCGTCCGTAAAGCTTAAAACGGAAACCTCCGGTCCTTCCAGAAACTCCTCCACCACAATCCTGCTGCCGCTGCTGCCGAATTTTTGCTCCAGCATCATTTCCCGTACGGCAGACCTTGCTTCCTCTCTTGTATGGGCAATAATAACTCCCTTGCCCAGAGCCAGTCCGTCTGCCTTAATCACTGTGGGCAGCGGGCAATCCTCGATATACCGCAGCGCTTCCTTCGCTTCTTCAAAAACCGCATAGTCGGCGGCGGGTATTCCGTATTTTTTCATCAAATTTTTGGCGAAAATTTTGCTGCTTTCTATGACAGCCGCTTCTTTGCGAGGCCCGAAGCAGGAAATTCCCGCATCCTCCAACACGTTCACCAAGCCTGCCGCCAAGGGATCATCCGGCGCCACCACCACATAATCCAGCTTCTCCTTCCGACAAAAGGCAAGCACCGCCTGCAAATCCTTGATATCGATTTCCACGCAGCAGGCATCCTCCTGCATACCCCCGTTTCCGGGCAGGGCATAAAGCTTTTCCACCGCCGGATTTTTGCGAATGGCCTTGATCAGGGCATGCTCTCTGCCTCCGCTGCCGATAACCCCTACTTTCATCACAAAACTCCCCTTTCCCGCAGTATCTGTGCGCAAACATACTGTGCCGCTTTGGGCAACAGCACCCATTCCGCCTCCCGCATCACACGCTCCTGCAAAACGGGAGCCGTATCGCCGTCCAAAACCTCCACCGCCTTTTGCAGAATAATCTGCCCGCCGTCCGGAATCTCATTCACATAATGCACGGTGGCTCCCGTTACCTTCACGCCGTACTCCAGGGCTTTTTCATGCACCTTTAAGCCGTAATACCCCTTGCCGCAAAAGCTGGGAATCAGGCTGGGATGTACATTGATGATACGTCCTGCATAGGCTTTTGTAAATTCGGCGGACAAAATCGCCAGATAGCCTGCCAAAATCACCAGGTCAATCTGCCGGCTCCGCAGGCAGGAAAGCAGCTCATCCTCCGCTCCTCCCGCAATCCACAGCCCTTCAATACCGGCCCTGCGCGCTCTTTCCAGCCCGTAAGCCTCTTTTTTGTTGGAGAGCACCAGACTGATGCGTCCGTCGGGGATTTCCCCCCTCTTTTCCGCATCTATCAAGGCCTGCAGATTCGTGCCTCCGCCGCTGATCAAAACCGCAATATTCAACCTGCACATAGCCCTCTCCTTAATGATGAAACAGACGCATACCGTTAAAGCACAGTACCATATCGTAGTCGTCCGCCCTGGCAATGACCTGACTATCCCGCAGAGAACCGCCCGGCTCCACCACATATTGTACGCCGGACAATTTTGCTCTGTCAATATTGTCCCCGAAGGGGAAGAAAGCGTCCGATGCCAGACAGACCTCCTGCACCTGTGCCAGATAAGCTCTTTTTTCTTCTCTTTCAAAGGGCAGAGGCTTCTTTGTAAACAGTTCCTGCCATACGCCGTCCTGCAAAAGCAGCTCGCTGTCCTCGGAAATATAAATGTCAACGGCATTGTCCCGCTCCGCTCTGCCCACGCCCTCCTTAAAAGGCAGGGCAAGCACCTTATCCGCCTGCCGTAAATGCCAGATATCCGCCTTATTCCCCGCCAGCCTTGTGCAATGTATCCGGGACTGCTGCCCCGCTCCCACACCGATGGTCTGACCGTCCTTGGCAAAGCAAACGGAATTGGACTGCGTATATTTTAAGGTAATCAGCGCGAGGGTCAAATTCAGCCTTGCTTCCGCCGTCAGCTTTTTGTTTCGGGATACAATGTTGTCAAAATCCCTTTCTCCCACAAGGTAGTCATTTCTGCCCTGCGCAAAGCTGATGCCGAAGACCTGCTTTTTCTCCAAGGACTGCGGCACATAGTTCTCATCCATCTGCAAAATACAATACGCCCCTTTTTTCTTTGCGCTAAGAAGCGCCAGAGCCTCCTCGCTGTACGCCGGCGCAATAACCCCGTCCGATACCTCTTTGGCAATCAGCCTTGCCGTCACCTCGTCACAGCAGCGGGACAGGGCAATAAAATCCCCGAAAGAGGACATCCTGTCCGTTCCCCTCGCCCTTGCATAGGCCAGAGCCAAAGGACTTTCATCCAGACCCTCCACATTTTCAACAAAATAAGCTTTCTTCAGCTTGGTGGAAAGAGCCAGCCCTACTGCGGCACCGCTGGGGGAAACATGCTTAAAGGAAGCCGCTGCCGCCAGACCCGTGGCGGCGTCCAATTCCCTGACCAGCTGCCATGCATTGAAAGCGTCCAACAGATTGATATAGCCCGGCTTACCGTTTAAAACCGCAAAGGGCAGCTCCCTTCCATCCTCCATAAATACCTGCGCCGGTTTCTGATTGGGATTGCAACCGTACTTTAATTCCAGACTTTTCATACCGTATCCTCTCCTTCCTCCACTCTCTCGTAGCGGTTCAGCAGCACTTCCCGCACCTTCTTGCTTTCCCTGTTTTCACTGCGCACATACAGGGAAATCTTGTTTTCCCGATTCAAATTTGACCAGATGGCCTGCGCAAAATCCATGGCGTCATTCGGAATATATAATTTACGCGGCTCCCCGATAAAGCTCGGTAGCGGATCCGTATTCCTGTCATAGGTGTGAATGAAATGCCCCAGTCCCGCAACCGGCTGGTAACTGTAGGTATATCTGGCACAGCCCTCGGATTCCTCGGACATTTTCTTTAAAATACTCAATTTGTAGCTTCTGTCCTTGTAAATGATGCCGGAAATGCGAGGGGTGTAGTTCGGCGCATCCGGCTCAAACTCCCTGCATGCCAGAGCCTCCTCAAAGCTTTTTCCCTCGGACAAAAATTGATTGATGGTTTCCGTCTGATCCCCGTTGCTGACAATGACGGCATCCTTACGCTCTATCACCGGCGAATAAATAATCAGGCGGGGATCCTCCACCTTCCGTTCATCTGCCGGATGAATCAACAAACGCTTTTCCCCCTGCACAAAGACACGGTTGCGGGAGTTTTCACTTCTTCCCATGATGAAGTACGCCAGCATCATCTTTTTACCGTCCGCCGAGCAGCCTATCATAATGCCTCTGCCCTGATAGGTATTTCCTTTTAATATATTTTCCACCTTATATATCATATCCATACTCACCTCATCTTTACAACAACAGCAGCTTTTCCTCGGCAGGCACAATATCGCCCAGGCGGTAAGCCTCCTGTCCCGCCTCCCGCAAAATATCCAAGGCCTTCTGCGCATCCTGCTTGGCTACCACCAGGCTCATGCCCACACCCATATTAAAGGTATTGTACATATCTCGGGTCGCTATCTGTCCCTTTTTCTGTATCAGCTCAAAAATCGGCAGCACCCGCACATCCTCTCGCCGAATACGAGCGCCGAAGCCCTCCGGTAAAGAGCGGGGAATGTTCTCATAAAAACCGCCGCCGGTGATATGACTGATGGCCTTTACTTCCACCCTTTCCAACAGCGCCAGTACCGGCTTAACATATATTTTTGTCGGCTCCAGCAGGCTTTCTCCCAGGCTTTTACCTCCCAGCTCCTGCAGAGGCTTTTGCAGCTCTTCTCTCTCCATACGCTCCAAATCAAAAACCTTGCGTACCAGAGAAAAACCGTTGGAATGTACGCCGGAAGAAGCCAGTGCCAAAACCGCATCCCCTTCCCGAATACTTTCCTTATTGATGATTTTTTCCTTTTCCACCACGCCAAGGCCAAATCCTGCCAAATCATATTCTTCTTCCGGATAAAAGCCGGGCATCTCCGCTGTTTCCCCGCCGATTAAGGCGGCGCCGCTCTGCAGACAGCCTTCCGCGACCCCCTCCACGATTTCCGCTATTTTTTCCGGCCTATTCTTCCCGCAGGCAATATAATCCAAAAAGAATAAAGGCTTGGCGCCGCAGCAGATAATGTCGTTTACGCACATCGCCACGCAGTCTATACCCACGGTGTTGTGCTTATCCAGTAAAAATGCCAGGCGCAGCTTGGTACCCACACCGTCCGTGCCCCCGACCAGCACCGGCTTTCGATAACCCTCCGGCAGCTCAAACAAACCGCCGAAGCCGCCGATATCCGACACAACGCCTCCTGTCATGGTTCTTGCAATATGGCGCTTCATCAGCTCCACCGCCCTGTATCCGGCTGTAATGTCCACACCGGCTGCTTTATATGCTTCGCTGTGACTTTGCATCTTTTATCTCCCCTTTTGTCTGCTTTCGCTTAATTTTTGCTCAAATCTGCTTTTACTGCTCTTTGTCGGCACCGTCGTCGGATAGCTTCCGTCAAAGCAGGCGGTACAATATCCCCTGTCTGCCCGAGGGCACAGGGGCAGCTTTTTTGCGCTGTCCACGGACAAAAAGCCCAAGCTGTCCACGCCGATGATTTCCTCTATCTCCCGATGACTGTGCAGGCAGGCAATGAGCTTGTCTTTAGAGTCAATATCCGTACCGTAAAAGCAAGGATTGATAAAGGCGGGCGCCGACACCCGCATGTGCACCTCCCTTGCACCCGCCTCTCGAATCAGGCGTATGATACGGGCGCTGGTGGTTCCCCGCACGATGGAATCGTCAATCAAAACCACCCGCTTATTCCGAATAACCTCCGCTATGGGATTTAACTTCAGGCGCACCAGCTTCTCCCTTGCCTGCTGATCCGGCGCTATAAAAGTTCTCCCTATATACTTACTCTTAATCAAGCCGATGCCGTAAGGTATGCCGGACTCTCTGGCATAGCCGATGGCAGCGTCCAGTCCCGAATCCGGAACACCGATAACGATGTCCGCCTCCACCGGATGCTCCTTGGCAAGAAAGCTCCCCGCCCGAATCCGCGCCTCATGCACACCGGCTCCTTCAATCACGGAATCCGGACGGGCAAAATAAATATACTCAAAAATACACAAGGTAGCCGGTGCCTTCCCGCAGTGCTCCTCTATGCTCCTAAGACCCTTTTCATCAATCACGATGATTTCACCGGGCTTTACATCTCGAATCAGTTCAGCCCCCACCGCCTCCAGAGCACAACTTTCGGAAGCAATCACATACATTCCCTCCGCCGTTTTTCCGTAACACAGAGGTCGAAAACCGTTTTTGTCACGGCAGGCTATCAGCTTGCGCGGGGACATCAGCACCAGAGAATAGGCTCCTTCTATGATGTTCATGGTTTTGCAAAGAGCCTCTTCAATCGAGCCGGACTGAATCCTCTGCCTGGTCAAAATATGAGAAATCACCTCGGTATCCGTGCTGGTATTGAAAATACAGCCCTGCATTTCCAATTCGGTACGCAGCTCATAGGAGTTGACCAGATTGCCGTTATGACAAAGCGCCGTATGCCCCTTGATATGGTTGATGACCACGGGCTGGGCATTGGCTCTGTTGGTATCTCCGCTGGTGGAATACCGCACATGCCCCACCGCAATCTCGCCTTGCCCCAGCTCCCGCAGCCTCGCCTCGTCAAACACTTCCTGCACCAGCCCCGTATCCTTGTAGTAACGGAACAAACCGTCATCGTTCACGGCAATGCCTGCCGCCTCCTGCCCCCTGTGCTGCAGGGCAAACAGACCGTAGTAGGTAAGGTGCGCCACAGAGCTGCGTTCGGGCGCCCATATACCGAATACCCCACATTCTTCTTTTATTTTCCTCATTCTGGCATTACTTCCTTCCGAACTCTCTAGGCTTTAACACCCATCAGGCGTTTAATCACTTCCTGATAGGCTTCCTCCACGCCTCCCATATCCCGGCGGAATCTGTCCTTATCCAGCTTCTCACCGGTAAGAGAATCCCAGAAACGGCAGGTATCCGGTGAAATTTCATCCGCCAGAACGATGTTGCCGTCTGCCAGTCTGCCAAACTCCAGCTTAAAATCAATCAAATCGATATTGTCCTTTTTCAGATATTCTCGCAGTATTTCATTGATACGCAGGGCATAGGCGGAAATCTCCTCCACCTCTTTTTTGCTGGCAAATCCCATTGCCGCAATGTGATATTCGTTAATCATCGGATCGCCCAGACTGTCGTCCTTGTAGCAAAATTCCAGCACCGTAGAGCTCAGCTTCACGCCTTCGGCAATACCCAGACGCTTGGAGAGGGAACCTGCCGCAATATTTCTCACAATCACCTCTAAAGGTACTATACTGACTGCCTTTACAAGGGTTTCCCTGTCATTCAACTCCTGCACAAAATCCGTAGGTATCCCTTCCTTTTCCAGCATCTGCATCAAAAAGTTGGTCACCCGGTTGTTGATGGCGCCTTTTCCCAATATGGTTCCCTTCTTTTCCCCGTTGAATGCCGTTGCATCGTCTTTGTAAGAAACAATGTAATAATTCTTATCCTCTGTTTCATACACCTTCTTTGCCTTTCCCTCGTACAACTGCTTTACCTTGGTCAATTCCATGCTTTTCCTCTCCTTTAACAATTATATTTTTCTTCGATCTGTCTGCTCTTTTCCAGTATCTGTCTTGCATTCTCTTCACGCTGTGCCTGCAGCTTTTTTGCCAGTCCTTCATCTTCCACCGCCAAAATCTGTATCGCCAACAGCGCCGCATTTTTGGCTCCGTTAATGCCTACCGTCGCCACCGGAATACCCGGCGGCATCATGACTGTGGACAAAAGACTGTCCATTCCCTCCAAAACCTTGGAGGAACACGGTATTCCGATAACCGGCAGGGTTGTTCCCGCTGCAATTACCCCTGCCAAATGCGCCGACATTCCCGCCGCACAAATGATTGCACCGAAGCCTTCCTGTCTTGCCTTTCCGGCAAATTCCTCCGCCTGCTTCGGGGTTCTGTGCGCGGAATACACATGCACCTCTACCGGTACGCCAAAATCTTTCAGCAGCATGATGCCGGGCTCCACCACCCCCAAGTCGGAATCGCTTCCCATCAGAATACCTATCTTTTTCATTTCTTCTCCTCTTTCTATGCTTTATATATAAAAAAGAGAACAGCATACACTGTTCTCTCCTTTTACCGATATATATTTACACCATCAGCCGCCTGCTCCTTAAAAAAGGATACACTGCTCCCGTAAACTGCGGTATATTCACCGTGCGCAATCATGTAGGACCAGTTATATTCCACTTTTTCCAACAACTGTCTGCATCGCATGTTCATCTCCACCGCAAAGCAGGTCTGCACCCCTTTGCCCGAAACACATCACTTCGGGAAACGACTACATTATATATAATTCCCTATGCCTCGTCAATGGAGATTTTGCTAAAACTTTCCGCCGCCGCCGCCATGGCTGCTTCCGGAAGATCCGGTATGGGTGGAGGAGCCTCCCGAACTTCCCGAACTGCTGCTTCTGCGAGTCATTTTCACATCCTTATACAAAATCCAGTCTTTACTGTTGGTAATGGCAAAGCTGTCCTGCATAAAATAATTATCGGCGCCTTTTTGTCTGATCACGCTCTTTAGCTGCCCTCTCAACGCAGCCGTGGTCAGGAAGGCAATCAGTGCGCCGACACCCAGGGAAACCAGGATACTGAGCTTCCAGTCAAAGGCTTCCTTGGGCATATTTCCCTCATCATAAGGCTCACCCTTATTTGCCTGGGTAATAAAGGCGTCGCACTGTTTGCCGAAAATGACAAAGGCATCAAAATACCGTCCATCACTTAAATCCGGAAGGAACTGCTCCGCTATGTATGCAATACCCGCATCCGTAAACACATCTATGCCGTAGCCCGTGGTACTGATCCAATAGTCCCTCTCCTCCATGCTGATGAGAAGCAGTATGCCGTCCGCATCGGAGCCGTAGCCGTAACCGTTTGCATCATAAAAATCATCTGCATAGTCCCGGGGCTTTTTACCCTCCAAACTGTCCACCGTCACCAGCACAACATCCACTTCCTGACGCTCGCTGATTTCCTCGAACAAATCCCGCAAATCTTCTTCTTCCGCATCATTCAGCAGATCTGCGCCGTCCACCACCCGGGAATTATGGCTGCCTTCAGCCAAAGCCTGCCCTGCAGGCAAGCACACAAGGAGAGAAAGCAGAAACAAAAAATACAGCACATTGATTTTCTTGTTCATCGCCATCCTCCCCTATATCAGCCACATCAGATAGAGAGCTGCAAACGCAAAGCTTCCTATGCCGAAGGTAAGTCCCAGAAACCAACGCAGATAAGCGCCCTTGTCCATAGGCAGGTCGCCGGCAAATTTCCCGGTCTGTCCGTTCATTACGAACACATATTTTTTCCCTCGCCAGGTGGTATTCAGCAGCCACACCGGATACAGAGCATATTTGTGACTCGCGTCCTGCAGACTGATATTGCCCGCCACCTTCTGCACGCTGTTATAACCCGTTACCGTGTTCCTCATAATGCTTTCCGCACTGTTGCGGATACGCTGATTGGCAGTTTCTACACTGGCAGCGGCATCCACATCATATTTATCCGCCAGATACCCGGACAGATATGCGGTGTTAAAATCCACCGCCTCGGATATATCAAAGGGCTCTATGGACTCCATCAGCTCATCCGGCATCTTCTGCGAGCCGTCCACCGCAATGTTTTCAAAACGCAAGGTACCGCTTCTGCTGACGGAATAATAGGTTGTTTCCGTATAATTATAGCGATTGTCGCTCCAGGTCCATATCTTGCTGGCACGGTAGCGCATATTCGCTTCCGCGTTTGTACTGAACAGCCAGAAAGGCACATATAAACCCTTAATTTCATCAATATGGTTCTCGGTCTTGAAAATTTTAGGCAGCAGGGGCTTCCTGCTCAAATGCCGCATCAGCCCCTCTTTAGCCGCCTTTTTATCCAACTTAAACGGTATCACACAATTCGGCTTTAAATTACCGGAGAGCTTTCCCTTCATAATCACGGGACTGTCGCAGAAGGGGCAAAAGCTTGCTGCCGTTGTCTGCTCCGCTACCACCTCGCCGCCGCAGGAATTGCAGATATAGGAAGCAAGATTCTCATCCTCTCACTCCTTCCACTCCTGTGCGGAATCCTCCTGCCAGGTCATGGAATCCTCTTTATCGCTGCTTAATTCATCCGCATAGGATACCAAAGTTTCTATTGCAAACTCTGTATCGCAAAATGGGCATTTCATCTTCTGTATGCTGCTGTCAAAACGGATGGAACCGCCGCAGCAAGGACATTTATATTCTCTTAACTCTCCCATTTTGAGTCCTCCCGCTTATCCTCTCTTGTTTCCACAGTTGGAGCAGAAGTTTCCTTTATTCTCTTGTCCGCACTGACATCTCCATGCATCCTCCTGCGGCTTTTTATTGCCGCAGTTCGGACAGAAATTGCCCTGCGCCGCCGTACCGCAGGAGCACTGCCATGCCGCGGCTGTCTGCTGCAGCGGTGTCGTATTCTGCGGAGGGGTGTTTTGCTGCGCCTTTTGCTCCTGCGCCATGGCAAAGAGATTTTGCGTATTCATACCGGCGCCCGTATTCATCGCCATACCCATGCCCATAAATCCGGTCATGGCTCCTGCGGAATTGGATGCCGCCGCCTTCATGGCGTCCGCCTGCGAACTCACCAGGGTGGCTGCCGCCATACCCGGATCCCGCATCATTGCCGCTCTCTGTGCCTGCTTAATCAGTTCCTGATCCTCTTCCGGCAGGGTCACGGAACCGAGAGCCACACTGACTACCTGCAGGCCTCTTAACTGTCCCCATTTCTCGGACAATTCCGTATTCATATTCTTTTCCAGCTCCG
>JBGZHY010000103.1:0-2883 GCA_041848045.1 Lachnospiraceae bacterium | reverse complement strand
TCATTACTCTTTTCCCCCTTTTGCCTGATACCCTTGCATCCCGCAAGCTGTATTGTAACATAACAGGCAGGTAATAGAAACCTTTATTTCCCTCCTTCATTGACAAGTCCCCCGCTTCGTGGTACTATGGGTCAAATTCCCCTATGTTTTGGCACTTCTGTTCAAGAAAGGAAGAGGTATATCTATGACAAATGATACAATCCGCTTTGACACCTATCTGAAAAATCATCCCGACAAAAACGGTTTCTTCGGTAAATACGGCGGTTCCTATATACCGGAAGAGCTGCAAAAGGCTATGCAGGAAATCACCGAAGCCTATTTCACCATTTGCAAATCCAGCAAATTCATCAGTGAGCTGCGCCGTATCCGCAAGGAATTTCAGGGGCGTCCGACACCGGTTTCCTATTTGGAAAAATTGTCCCGTGCCCACGGCAATGCTCAGCTTTATGTCAAACGAGAAGATTTAAATCATACGGGTGCCCATAAGCTTAATCACTGCATGGGAGAAGCACTGCTTGCCACCTTTATGGGCAAGAAAAAGCTTATTGCAGAAACCGGAGCCGGTCAGCACGGCGTAGCCTTGGCAACCGCCGCCGCTTACTTCGGTCTGAAATGTGATATTTATATGGGTGCCGTGGATATCAAAAAGCAGGCACCGAATGTTGCCAGAATGAAAATTCTGGGCGCCAATGTCATTGAGGTCACCCATGGACTGGCAACCCTGAAAGAAGCGGTAGATGCAGCCTTTCTGGCTTACTGCAAAGAATATAAGGACAGTATTTACTGTATCGGCTCTACCGTCGGTCCTCATCCCTTCCCGATGATGGTGCGGGACTTCCAAAGCGTGGTAGGCATTGAAGCAAGAGCGCAGTTTTTGGAAATGACGGGAGAACTGCCGGATGCGGTAGTGGCCTGCGTCGGCAGCGGCTCCAATGCCATGGGCTTATTCTCCGCCTTCTTAAACGACCCTGTCAACATCTACGGGGTGGAACCCCTCGGCAGAGGTACCAAGTTAGGAGAACATGCCGCAAGCCTAACCTACGGCAGCGAGGGCATCATGCATGGCTTTAACAGCATCATGCTAAAAGATGAACAGGGAGAGCCTGCACCGGTTTATTCCGTTGCCAGCGGGCTGGATTATCCTTCTTCCGGTCCCGAGCACGCCTTTTTAAAGGATTTGGGCAGAATAAAGTACGATGTCATCGGCGATGAAGAAACCATTGACGCTTTCTTCCTTTTATCCAAGTCCGAAGGCATTATTCCTGCCATCGAAAGCTCTCACGCCGTTGCCTACGCGCTGAAACTGGCTGGGGAAATGAAGCAGGGCTCCATCCTCATCAACCTCTCCGGCAGAGGTGATAAGGATATGGATTATATTATTGAACATTACGGTATTCGTTAGTATACGGAAAGGAGAGTCCCTATGCAGTCATTTTTGGAACTTTGCAAACAACGCTATTCCGTACGCAGCTTTTCACCCAAAGCTTTGCAGCAGGCGGAGCTTGACTATATCTTGGAGGCGGCAAAGGTCGCTCCCACCGCAAGGAACAATCAGCCCTGGAGAATTTACATTTTACAGAGCGAAGAAGCTTTAGCCAAGATTGCCGGCGTATCCGATTGTATTTTCGGCGCGCCCTGTGTCTTTTTGATATGTTGCCATGAGGAAGAAGCTTGGCACAGCCCTGTGGATGAAGGCTATCATGCCGGTGAAATGGATGCCAGCATTGTCTGTACCCATATGATGCTGGCGGCATGGGAGCTGGGCATCGGCTCCTGCTGGGTGAAGCGTTTTTCCACCGAACTCTGTCGCAAAACCTTTAATTTGGAAGAAAACATCAAACCCGTCTGCCTTTTGCCGGCAGGTTATCCTTCCGAGAATGCCGCACCTTCGCCAAGGCATGAAAGCTTTCGTCCTTTAGCGGATCTGGTCAAATATCTGTAAATATAAAACGGTATGAAGTTTCCGCCGGGATTTATTCCCCGGGGAGCTTCATACCGTCTTTTATGTCTGTCAACCTACAGCGCACGTAATTTGGAATACATATAGCGCAGGCTCAAATTTGAATCAATAAAATCATCCACCGTCTTTCTCCGCTTCGCCTCAATCAACAGCCGACGCTCCTCCTCATCCATATCGGAACACAGCACGAGCAGCTTAAGCTCCCGTCTGCACAGGCGCAGATTTTCACAAAGCCGAAAAAAATTATTCATTTTCATTTCTTCTTTCGGAAGCTCCAAAACCGCAATATCCGCCTGATACAGATTGATACAGCACTCCGCATTTTCATACTGATCCTCCGCTACACAAACATATGCGCCTTTGTCTTCAAAATACTCCTTCAAACACTCCGCAAACATTTTCTCCTTCATGATAAACACGATTGTCTGCATACGCTTCCCCTCTTTTCGGGTGCAAAGCCCGTACCGAAAAAACGCCCCTCCTTAAGAGGGGCGTAAATCCTTATTTTACATAGTATTTCCCCTGCTCATTGACAAAATAGCCGTCCGGCGTCATTTCGTTTTTATACATGGAACCGAGAGGACGAGAATCCTTGATATTCATGTAATACCATTCACCGTCGGTTTTTAATTCCCAGGTTTCTATCGGCGTATACGGATTAAAATAATACCATTCGCCGTCAATCAAATTCCAACCCTTAAGCATCTTGCCGTCCGTCAACTGCAGATAGTACCAAAAACCGTCCTGGCTGTCAAAGTGCCATCCTTTTTTCAAGCTGCTTCTGCTGGTTCCGGAATAGTAATACCACTCTCCCATTTCCAAAATCCAGCCCTGCTTAATCGGTGTATTGATCCTGACACTGGAACCGGAGCTTCCGCCGGAGCTGCCTCCACCTGCATTCGGCTGATCCGCCGGTGCGGCGT
>JBGZHY010000102.1:0-6166 GCA_041848045.1 Lachnospiraceae bacterium | reverse complement strand
CAAGGAAAAACGGGAACCTTGATACATGCATAAAATGCCGGAAATCAAAATAAGAGAAAGAGAAGAGAAATGAATATACCTGTAACACCTCTTACATGGGGCGTGGCGTGTTTGCCGATATTGGTGCTGGTTGTGCTTATGGTTAAATATAAATGGGGAGCGGCGGAAGCTGCCCCCATGGGACTTTTGCTGACGGTTATTTCCGGTATGCTTGTGTTTCGCGCCGATTTGACCCTGCTTGCGACGGAAAGTGCAAAAGGCGTATGGAATGCCCTTGTTATCATGCTGATTGTATGGACGGCGATTTTGATGTATCAGGTGGGAGATGAAGCGAAAGCTTTTTCCGTGATACGGAGCGAAATGAGAAAGCTTTTGCCTAACGAACTTTTGCTGGTGCTTGCCATGGGATGGATATTTGAAAGCTTTTTGCAGGGTATTACGGGCTTTGGCGTGCCGGTGGCGGTAGGGGCTCCGCTCTTAATCGGCATCGGCGTCAAACCGATTTGGGCGGTGGTGATTCCGCTGCTCGGACAGGCATGGGGAAACACCTTCGGAACCCTGGCGGCTGCCTGGGACGCCCTTGCCGTATCTGCAGGTTTGGAAGCAGGCTCTGCGCAGTATTTTCTTACCGCACTTTGGGCTGCCGCATTTTTGCTTTTGTGGAATTTTGTCACGGGCTTTTCGATTTGTTGGTTCTACGGAAAGTGGCGGGCGATAAAGAAGGGAATGGCGGCGGTGCTCATTACGGTGCTGATACAGACAGGCGGGCAGCTTCTTCTTAGCCAGGTTAATCCTACCCTTGCCTGCTTCCTTCCGTCCTGTATCGCCATGATAGCCGTAATATTTGTCGGGAAAATGAAGATGTACACGGAGAAATGGAGAATGGAAGATTCTCCGATTATGCAAAGGGAAGAAGCGGAGGAGAAAGAAGAAGAGCTTCCGCAGGGAATGAAACTGCCGCATGCTTTTGCTCCCTACGCGGTTTTGTCCCTGTTGACGCTTGGCGTTTTGTTGATTGCGCCGCTTCATGACATCCTGGGCAGCTTTGTCATTGCATTTTCCTTTCCGGAAACAAGAACCGGCTACGGATTCGTCAACGGGGCAAGCAAGCAATTTTCGCCTTTCAGCCCGTTTACCCATGCCAGTATGTTTTTATTCATATCTGCCGCTCTGGGTCTGCTGTATTATAGGAAAAAAGGCTGGATTCACCAGGAGGGTGTGAACAGAATTTTGATGAAGTCCGTTTCCATGACAATGCCTTCGGGCATAGCGGTTATAGGGCTGGTCATCATGTCGAGAATCATGGGGGGAAGCGGGCAGATTATGGTATTGGCTAACGGTATTGCCGGCGTTATGGGAAGAACATATTTGGTGCTGGCGCCTTTTGTGGGACTCCTCGGCACCTTTATGACAGGAAGCAATATGAGTTCCAACATACTGTTCGGAGAGTTTCAGTCCACCAGCGCCGCTTTACTCCGCGTTTCGGCACCGGCGGTTTTGGGAGCCCATACAACGGGGGGCGCTGTGGGTTCGGGCTTAAGTCCCAGCAAAATCATTTTGGGAACCACAACGGCAGGCATACTGGGAAAAGAGGGGGAAGTAATGAAAATTATTTCGGCAGTCGCCCTTCCTCTTATGCTGATGATCGGGCTGTTGCTGTATTTGACGGCGGGGGTATAGACTGGTATGAAAGAGAAGACGTATTTAAAAACAAAGGAGGGCAGATTGACCATCGCTTTTGCCGTGATTATTTCGGCTTTTGTCATGATTGTATTCGGCATAAACGGCGGTGGAGATGTGCCGGTAAAAATCGGATTTTTACTGATGCTTCCGGCATTTATGTACGCGCCTGCACAAAAACTGTATAGTGAAATCAAAAACAGAAAGGGGAAAAATCCGGATGATTAACATAGAAGACGTGACCGCAAGGCTGGTAAAGGATTTGGAGTATTTAAAAAGATTTACGGCGACCCCGGGAAATGGTTGTACGAGGCTTCCCTTCACCAAAGAAGCCAGGGAAGCGGTGGAATATTTAAAAGAGGTAATGGGAGAGGCAGGTCTGCTTGTCAGCGAAGATGAGGCGGGCAATGTCTTCGGCGTATTGGAGGGTGAAGACAGCTCCTTGCCTTGTGTCATGATGGGCTCACACTATGATTCTGTTTTAAACGGCGGAGATTACGACGGAATCGCAGGAGTGGTGACTGCGATAGAAGTGGCAAGAATCCTGCGGGAAAAAGGAGTTCGCCCAAAGAGGAATTTTGTGGTGGCAGGCTTCAATGATGAGGAAGGCATGCGCTTTGGAACCGGCTATTTCGGTTCGGGGGCAATGCTGGGACTTCGTGATCCTGCATATTGTCAAAAGTTTAAAGATAAAGACGGAATTTCCATCTATGAAGCGATGAAATCCTATGGCAAAGACCCGGAAAATATCATGAGTGCCAAATGGCCGGAAGCATCCATTGCCGGATTTATTGAACTGCATATTGAGCAGGGTCCCGTTCTGGATGCAAACGGTATAGAGATAGGCCTGGTAAACGGCATCGTAGGTATTCAAAGATATATGGTGACGGTGCACGGAAGAGCCGACCATGCGGGCACAACGCCTATGGATATGCGAAAAGATGCAGTGGAGGCTGCCACGAAGGTCATTTCCAAGATTCCGGACTGGGCAAGAGAAAAGGCGGACGGCACGGTTGCCACCACCGGTTTTATCAGGGTGACGCCGGGAGGAATGAACATTGTGGCGGAAAAAGTAGAATTTACCGTAGATATTCGCTCCATGAACAACGACAATATTGAGGATATCGTCAAGCGTATCCGAGCCGCTCTTGACCGGCATGTGGGGGAAATCGGAGGGCGCTACGACATAGATACCAAGCTCGTCATTACACCGGTACACCTGTCCGAGGATATGCTTGCCGTTTTGGAAGAAAGCTGTAGAAAAAGAGGCTACTCTTATAAGAGGCTGCCAAGCGGAGCAGGACACGATTCTCTGGAGATAGGTCAGATATTGCCGACGGTTATGATTTTTACACCGAGTAAGGACGGAAGAAGCCATTGTCCGGTAGAGTTTACCAAATACAGCGAATTTGCCAAGGCAACGCTGGTGGCGGCGGATTTAGTGGAGAAACAGGTATTGGAAAGTGTATGAGTGGTCAATATGAAAATATAAAAAATCTCAGGCGTTATTTAAACTTAACGCAAAAGGAATTTATAGATTTGTATCTGCGGGATGAGGAAGGCAAAGCTTATATCAGCGTTGCGGCGCTTTCCAATATGGAGTCGAGAGGCGGAAGAAGAGAAAAGGAAATCATTGCGCGCATATCGGAGAACTTAAAGCTGAAACCCTCCGTTTTTGCCCTGGAAAACGAGGATTTTTTTGATTTCCTTTCTCATACGCTTACGCCGATACACCCGATCAAGAGAGAGAAGATAGCGGAAAAAGAAAGAAATATCAGTCAGCTGGTTTCCAAATTAACCGCTTATTTTGCGGATGAAATGCTCATCGGCAATCTGAGAAGGGGCGATAAAATTGAAACCGACAGAGGCCTGGCGTCCCGCTTCGGCGTGGGACGTTCGGCCATTAGGGAGGCACTTAAGGTATTGGAGATTCTCGGCATGCTGGAAATTAAGCCGGGGGACGGCAGCTTTATTGCAAGCAACAATACAAACTTCTTTATGATTCCTCTGGCATGGACCTTATTTTTGAGCGGGAAGCAGACAAAGAGCATTTTGGAGCTGCGGAATATTCTGGAGGTGAAAGCGGCTGAACTTGCAGCCGGAAATGCGAGCACAAAACAGCGTATGAGGCTCCATGATATTTCCCACAGGATGTATCATGCCTACATCAAAAAGGATTTTGGCGGTTTTTTGCACGAAGACCTGGAATTTCATGCCTGTATAGCGGAGGCTTCCGGAAATGAAATTATTTACAGTATGAGTCAGACCATACGGAACCTGATGGGAAAGGTCAGTCAAAGCGGCATGGTTGCAGAAGGGCAGCTGACGGATATTTACCGGGAACACCAGAGTATTTATGAAGCAATTATATCCAAGGATGAACAGGCGGCAGGAGGAGCAATGAAGCTGCACATGTCAAATTCCTTGAAGCGCTATCAGTACAGATAGGAGAAAGGAGCGTATCAATGAGTGGGAAAAAATTCAGCATTTCACTGACCAATCAAATTTTGATTGCGACAATCGGAGGAATTATTTTCGGCTCTCTGGTGGGGGATTTTGCAAAAGAGCTGAAGTTTATAGGAGATATTTTTATCCGTTTGATTCAGATGTCGGTAGTTCTGCTGGTTATGTCTGCAGTCATCACGGCGGTGGGAAGCGGAGATAGCCAGGATGTGGGGAAAATGGGCTTTCATACCTTCAAGTGGATTATTACCTTTACGGTGATTGCAGCCAGCTTGGGGGTAGTTCTGTCCGTGCTCATCAAGCCGGGCGTCGGTGTGGTGATTGCGGACGCAGGGGACATCAATGCGGAGGTGCAGTCCGCTTCCTTGCAGGACACGCTGTTGAATTTTGTGCCGACCAATATCATCAAGTCCATGGCGGAGGGGGCAATGGTGCCTTGTATTTTGTTTTCTCTGCTCTTTGGTGTCGGAATGTCGCAGTATACAAAACAAAGCGGAAATCGTATTTTGGCGGATACCATAAAGTCCGTAAATATGGTTATCACGAATATCATCAAGATTGTGATGAATCTTGCGCCCATCGGAATTTTTTGTCTGCTTGCCAATGTATCGGGGAGTACGGGCTTTATGGTGATTATTCCGATGCTCAAATTTTTGGGCTTGCTTCTTATCGGTGATTTGATACAGTTCCTGCTGTTCGGGCCTCTTACGGCAGCGCTTTGCAAGGTGAATGTATTAAAAATGCCGAAAAAATTCTCCAAGATGTCTATTATGGCGGTGACCACAACGTCGGGAGCCATTTGCCTTCCGACGAAGATGGAAGATTCGGTTACCAAGTTCGGCGTGAGCAAGAAAGTGGCTGATTTTACCGGTCCGATTACGATGTCTATGAACAGCTGCGGTGCGGCGCAGTGTTATGTGGCGGCCATATTCTTTATGGCACAGTCTACGGGTGTGCAGATGACGGCGCAGCAGACAGCTATGGCAATTTTGCTTTCCTGCCTGATGTGTATGGGAACAATATCCGTTCCGGGAGGCTCCGTTATTGTATATACCTTCCTGGCAAGTTCGCTGGGACTTCCTCTGGAGAGTATTGCCATATTGATTGGCATAGACTGGTTTGCCGGAATGTTCAGAACTTTGATGAATGTGGATGTGGACGTTATGGTTGCCATGCTGGTTGCTTCTAAATTGGGAGAACTGGACAGGGATGTCTATAATGAATTGAAGACGGTAGAATATAAGTAAAATTTTACTGAGGGAAAAGGATTGCCGCGGCGGTATGGGCTGTGATGGCAATCCTTTTTTGCTTAACACCAGCTGGTATCTTCTATATCTGCTTTAAGCAGGGTGGCGGCCATGTTGAAGTTGGAAATTTTCAAATAATCAACAATAGCGCAGTGAAGCCCATCCGCATCATAAAAAGAAGGGGACTGCCAGTGGCTCAACCTTTTTTGTACATAGTATCTGGTTTGCGTTGTAAGGCATTCCTCTAATTTGTGGTAAGCGTAAGGATTGGCATAGCTTTTGAAAAGCAAAAGATGAAATTTCATATTTTTATCCCAATGTTCCAATGCGCTAAGGCCTACAGTCTTATATTTGTGATGTTCTTCGTTGTGCTCTTCCAGCAAGGCAATGACTCCGGCTTCTATTTTTTCACCGAATTGTCTTAAAAAACCGCATTCCAGAGAAATTCTGAAATGTATCATATCGGACAGATCTTTCTCGCTAAGTGCATTGATGGTATATCCCTTTTTTGGAAGATTGGTTAAGACATTTTCACTACATAATTGTATAAGGGCTTCTCGAATGGGAGCGCGGCTGACTCCATATTTTTCCATAAGTTTCTTTTCGTGTATGACAGATTCAAGAGTATATTCTCCCTGGACAATATCGTATAAAATTTTCTTGTGTACCTGTTGCTTTAATGTCATATCTTGTGTGTTCATTTATTCCTACCTCCTAACAAGAGTATATTACAATAAAATACAGAGATTGGCAATGAAAACTAATCATATGAATTT
>JBGZHY010000101.1:0-17955 GCA_041848045.1 Lachnospiraceae bacterium | reverse complement strand
GCTGCATAATCAGAACGCGCATGGTAATCTTACGAAATTCCTCCGCTTCCTCATTCATCTGCCTGTGTTTATACGCATCCGCCTTGTATACCTTTAAGGTGGTCATGGCCTGCAGATTTTCCAGAAAACGGCTGCCCAGATTGGAATACCTGCCCCAATACTTTGCCAAAAGCTTCTTGGCAAGGCGCTGTACCGCCATAATGGATAAAGGAATCAAAGGCACGCATATAAATAAGATAAACGCTGCCTGCACACTGATGAAAGACAAGGTAAGAAACAAAAACAGCGGCGCCAGCATGGCATAAAAAAACTGTGGCAGATACGCGGCAAAATAAGCTTCCAGCTGTTCCACTCCCTCCGTAGCCAATTGCACCAGTTCCGCACTGTATATCTTCTCTCTGTATGCCGCCCCGAATTGAAAGATTTTTTGAAACATATTCCCCCGCAGCCTTTCTTTTGCCGCCTTGGAAAGCAGATAGGAAGCGGATGCGGCAGCTTTGCTGCAGCAAAAGCGAAGCAGCATGGCGCCTGCCAATATGCTTGCCGCAAGAGGATAGGAAAGTTCCCTTTCCCGTGTATAGGTATTCTCTATAATGTATGCCAGAGTAAGTACCGTCAGAATATTGCAAAACAAAGCAATCAGCTGCGCTCCTACAGCCTTTCCGATAAGAGCCCTGCTTTCCGGTACGAGCCGTATCAATCTCGGTTTTATCATCGTACTTACCTCCTCTTTTCCCTTCTATACTGCATTCTAGCAAGAGGAAAAAAATAAAGCAATGATTAAAAAACAAAATTTCCATATTGATTTTCAAAAGCTCCTCTGATAGAATAATGTGATTTATAAAATTCTTTCTGAATTTTCTTGAAAATCTAAATTTTTACATTAAGGAGAAAATACAATGTCCAAACATCCAGCTTTCACGTCAAAGGACTATCTGCTTAGTATTCAACATTTGTTCGCTATGTTCGGTGCTACTGTACTGGTTCCTTTAATCACGGGTCTGAATCCCTCTCTGGCTTTATTTACCGCCGGTGTCGGCACTCTGATTTTTCACGCATGCACAGGCTTTAAGGTTCCCGTATTCTTGGGTTCTTCTTTTGCTTTCCTGGCGGCGGTTTCTGCCATTATCAAACCGGAGGGGCAAATCGTCCTGCAAAATGTTCCCGTTGCGCAGGGAGGTATCGTGGTTTCCGGCTTAGTCTACCTGCTTTTTGCCGCTTTGGCATACTTCATCGGCGCCGAAAAAATCAAGAAGGTATTTCCTCCTGTGGTAACCGGTCCGGTTATTATCGTCATCGGCATCAACCTGGCAGGCGTGGCGATTACGGATGCCACCGGCGGCTTGGGACTTGCGGGCGGCTTCAGTCCTGCCCTCGGTTTAAACCTTGCCATTGCAGGCTTTACCATTTTTGTCGTGGTTCTCTGCTCTATTTTCGCAAAGGGATTCTTCAAACTGGTTCCGATTCTCCTCGGCATCCTCTTCGGCTATCTGCTCTGTGTGATTCTGAGCATATTCGGAATCTTCCATATGGATTTTTCCGCCATTGCCCGTTCACCTTGGATTAACATTCCTTTTGTCAGCACCGACTCCAACGGCGCCCCTTTTATGAGTCTTCCTGTCTTTGAACTGGGGGCTATCCTTTCCATTGCGCCGATTGCCCTGGTTACCTTTATGGAGCATATCGGTGATATTACAACCAATGCAACCGTAGTGGGAAAGGACTTTTTAAAGGATCCGGGACTCCATAAAACCTTGCTGGGCGACGGTCTTGCCACCATGTTCGCCGGCTTTATCGGCGGTCCCAGCAATACCACCTATTCCGAAAACACCGGTGTACTTGCCACCACCAAAAACTATAATCCAAGACTGTTGAGGCTGACGGCGGTTCTTGCCATTTTTCTCGGCTTATTCGGAAAAATCGGTGCGATTTTGCAGACCATCCCCGACCCGGTAAAGGGCGGCGTGGAAATCATATTATTCGGTATGATCGCCGCCGTGGGCATCCGCTCTCTGGCAGAGTCAAATTTAGACTTTACACATTCCAGAAATTTGACTATAGTAGGACTTATACTGGTATTGGGTCTTGGCTTTGCCAACCTGGGAGGCATCAATTTACAGTTCGGCGACTACACGCTGAATATCTCCGGCCTGTTCATTGCCGTGGTGGTCGGCGTAATCATGAACCTGATCCTGCCTGATCTTGATGATGTTAAAGACGATAATGCATAAGCATTGAGAAAGGAAAGTTTGTATGAATAACGTATTTATCAACACACATCCTCTGGTGCAGCATAAAATTACCTTGCTGCGTGACAAAACGACCGGTACTTCCGAATTTCGTTCTTTGGTAGGGGAAATCGCCATGCTGATGGGCTACGAGGCTTTGCGTGATCTGCCGACGCAGGAGGTGGAAATCACAACGCCTATCGAAACCTGCATGAGCCCCGTTATTGCCGGCAGAAAACTTGCCATTGTCCCTATTCTGCGTGCAGGCCTCGGCATGGTGGACGGCATTACCGCTTTGGTACCTTCCGCCAAAATAGGACATATCGGTTTATACAGAGATGAAGAAACCTTTGAACCTCATGAATATTACTGCAAACTGCCAAAGCCCATCGAGGAAAGGACCATTGTCGTAACCGACCCGATGCTCGCTACCGGCGGTTCTGCCATCGACGCCATTACCCAAATCAAAAAGCACGGGGGCAAAACCATTAAGTTTATGTGCATCATTGCCGCACCGGAGGGCTTGGAAAAATTAAGGGCGGCACATCCCGACGTACAAATTTATATCGGCCACATGGACAGGCAGCTGAATGAAAATTGTTATATCTGCCCGGGACTCGGAGATGCCGGCGACAGAATTTTCGGAACAAAATAAGACACAAAACGGGGGCAAGAGCTCCCGTTTTGCGTCTTATGCCATTCTTTTAATATCCTCTTTCCAGCTTCGCCTGCGCCGCTTCCGGCGTATCTGCGTAATGAATCACAATATCGCTGAACACGGTATTGGCCTCATCCGTCCTGCCGAGGGCAGCCAAAGCCTGACCCTTCTTCAGCAGAGCAGCCACATTTTCCTTTTGCAATGCCAGAGCCTTGTCATAATAGATAAGCGCCTGTTCATAGTTACCTGCACTCATCAGCCCATCTCCGTGGCTCAGCAGCAGACCGCTGCCCTCCGCATCCATCTTCTGCCGTATCATATCAATGACAGACTGCACGGAAAATCCGCTGCCGTCATCAATATTGCTGATGACGGATGCATCAAAATCCGCATACAGATCCGCTACCCTTGTAAAATCTCCCCCGTCATAGGCCTGCAGCATGGCAAGCAGCTTCTGATACTGAGTGGATTTATAATTGATGTTTTCCGCACTGGTATTCTGCGCCTCCGTCAGACGCTCCGTCTGCAGAGTCAACTCATCAATTTTTGCCAGCAGGACATCCTTTTCCACATTCGAGGTATTTAATGTAGCGCTCAGCTTGCCAAGCTCCGCATTATACTCACTGTGCAGCTTCGCCCGCATGGTCGGAATATACAAAAACATAATGGCAGCCGCACCGATTAAAAGACCGATGCCGATGTTTACCACCGTCTGCCAGCCCGTATACGGTTTATACGTGCTGGGAATAATCACATCTTCTGCCGGTCTGTTGACTGCACCTCTCTTTTTTTCCCCTTGTTTTCCCGATACAAAATCACGGATACAGGCTCTGTATCTTAATGCCAGCGGATGGTACTTATCGGTTTTTAAAACGGTTCCCAAAACCCTGTCCGCCTTGGTATAGTCCTCCTTTTGAATACACAAAAGCGCCAGCAACAGTCCCGCCCGAATATACTTCGGATGGGTATCCGCCACCTTGGTCAGACTCAAAATAGCCAGATCCGCGTTATTGTTTCGGGCGTAGCTTAAAGCCTGGTTGTATTTTTCGATAATCTGTCCGTAAATCTTCATCTGGGCAGGCTTTTTTTGCAGTTCAAAGATATAAAACTCCGCAATATTATTGCTTTTCTTAATATTGATGCTGATAACCCAGCATATCAGCGCCTGTCCGATTTCTCCCGTTTCGTAATAGATGAGTCCCAAAAGATTTCGGGCGTCCACCTGATTCTTATGAAATTCCAAAGCTTTTTCCAGACAAGAGATTGCCGTAGCGAGGTTCCTCTCCCGGGCATTTTTCAGCCCCATATTGTAGTAGGAATTGGCAATTCTTTCCAATCGCTTGCTTAGCATCTATCTTTGCTCCTTGCTCTCTCTCTTTAAGAGTGCGAATAAAATGTCCTTTGCATCCGTCAAATCTGTTTTCATAATTTCTTCTTCTACATTTGCGATTTCTACGCTCTCTTGAAAGCGGCTCAATTCTTCTTCAAAATTTAACATGTCATCTCCTTTACGCAAATATCCTCAAAATTTCACCAATCATATACAAAGAGCCGAAAGCAAAACACAGCTCATCCTCTTTTTTATCCCGCAGCATACGGGCAAAGGCCTCTTCCACGGAGTCATAAACCCGGATATCCGTATCCATAAGCCTTTGCAAGCTGTCCTGTAAAAAAGGCAGCTCCGCTCCCCGTCTGCTTTCCAGCTTTGCCAGGTAAAGTCGGGATAAATCTTTTTCCAGCTTTTTTACATGCCCGAACATTTCGGGAATATTTTTGTCCTCCACCGCAGAAAGCAAGAGTCGCAGCTTTTTGTTTTCCGTACGGCACAGGCGCAGACAGGTATCCGCCATCTGTAAGAAGGCGTCTTCATTATGGGCGCCGTCCAAATACACATCCTTATACAGCTCCTGCATCCTTCCTCTCCATTGTACGGACAAAATACTCTCCCGTATCCTGTCAAAGGAAAAGGACTCTATCATCTTTGCTTCATACAGCGCCTTCAAACTCAGTACCGCCAAGGCGGCATTGCGGATCTGGTATTGTGCCCGCAAAGAGCTAAAAGCCTCTCCCATATTTTCCTTAAGCAAGTCCGCATGTTGAGAGCTTCTGTATACCGAATATATATGCAGCTTTTCCACGAAGCTTTCTATACAGGCTGCCACCTCCGGGTTCTGATCATCGTATACCAAAGGTATGCCCTCTCTGAGTATACCTGCTTTTTGTGAACATATTTTGTCTATGCTCTCTCCCAGATAGAGGCAATGGTCCTTGCTGATGCTGGTCAATATGCACAGGCTTTTATCTTCTATGGCGTTGGTTACGTCATAGAGCCCCCCCAGACCGGTTTCCAAAACGATAAAATCCAAATCCTCTTTGGCAAAAACATACATTGCCATGTAAAACAAAAACTCGAAATACGTAGGAGGCTGATAGCCCTTCCTGCACAAATTTTCCGTTTTTTCGATGACAAACTCTCCGGCTTCCTCGAAATATGCATCCGTAATGGCCTGCATATTCAGTAAAATTCTCTCATTAGGCTCTACAAGATGAGGAGAAATAAAACTGCCCACCCGATAGCCCTGCCGAATCAGGGCGGTACTGGTATAGGCACAAACGGAGCCCTTGCCGTTGGTCCCCGCGATATGGATCAGGTGAGGCTTTTTCCCCTTTCCCGGCAAGATTTCCATATTCACCAAGAACTCCCTTATGTCCTTAAGAGAGTTCTTATGCTTTGCCCACATGGGTATATCTTCAATATATTTTTTAATACGCATATTATCTGTTTTTTAATTTCGCCAGCTGCTGCTTCAGCTGCTCCATCATCTGCTCGTAGCGGGCAAGCTTTTCCTGTTCTTCTGCAATCTTTGCCGCCGGGGCCTTGCTGGTGAACTTCTCGTTGCCAAGCATTCCCCTGACTCTGGACAATTCCGCCTCCAGTTTCTCTTCCTCCTTGGCAAGTCTTGCCAGCTCCTTTTCAATATCCACCAACTCCGCAAAAGGCAGGAAAATATCCGCACCGGCAATCACGGTACTGAGGGCATCCTTCTCTATCCCTTCCGTATCCTCCTGCAGTAAAAGTGCAGAAGCGCAGGCAAGAGGCAGAATAAACTCCTCGGAAGCCCTGAAAATATCCGCCAGCTTCTCATCCCTTGTCACCACATAAAGCTTAGTCTTTCTGCTTGGAGGAACCTGCAAGCCGCTGCGCAGATTCCGAACATTGCGAATTGCCTCCTTCATGGACTCTACGGCAGCCACTTCTTCGCCAAAAGCCAGTTCTTCCCGGTATTCCGGCCACGGACTGATCATAATGGAAGGCTCGTCTTCATTCAGATTCTTAAAAATTTCCTCCGTTACAAAAGGCATGAAAGGATGCAAAAGCTTTAAGCCCTCGCTCAAAACCTTATGCAAGGTCCAGAGGGCAAGGCTGCGGCTCTTATCTTCCTTGTTCCACAGCCGCGGCTTAACCATCTCAATATACCAGTCGCAAAATTCTTCCCACAAAAAGTCATAAACCTTAGCCAGCGCAATACCCAGCTCGAATTTATCCAGATTATCCCCGACCTCTTTAATCAGATCGTTTGCCTTTGCCAATATCCACTTATCCGCCAGATGCAGCTTTCCCTTATCAATGTCCTTCGGTATTTCCTCATCCAAATGCAGCATAATAAAGCGGGAAGCATTCCAAATCTTATTGGCAAAATTGCGGCTTGCCTCCACTCTCTCCCAGTAAAAGCGCATATCGTTGCCCGGAGCATTGCCGCTTATCAGACTCATACGCAGGGCATCCGCGCCATACTTCTCAATTACATCCAGAGGGTCAATACCGTTGCCCAAAGATTTTGACATCTTTCTGCCCTGGGCATCCCGCACCAGACCATGTATCAAAACCGTGTGGAAAGGAGCTTTTCCTGTCTGTTCATAGGCGGAGAATACCATACGCACCACCCAGAAAAAGATAATATCATAGGCGGTAACCAGGACGTCCGTCGGATAGAAATAGGACAGGTCTTCGCTTTTTTCCGGCCAACCCAAAGTGGAGAAAGGCCATAAGGCGGAGGAAAACCAGGTATCCAGAGTATCCTCGTCCTGTACGAAGCTTTTTCCGCCGCAGCTTGTACATAGAGAAGGCGCCTGTTTGGAAACCTCCAACTTCCCGCAGCTTTCGCAGTAATAAGCCGGAATACGGTGTCCCCACCACAACTGTCTGGAAATGCACCAATCCTTGATATTCTCCAGCCAGTGCAGGTAAGTCTTGGCATAGCTTTCCGGTACAAACTTGATTTCACCCGTTTCAATCGCCTTGATGGCGGGCTTTGCCATTTCCTCCATTTTCACGAACCACTGGGGCTTAATCAAGGGTTCCACCACCGTTTTGCAGCGGTCGTGGCTGCCCACATTGTGTTTGTGTTCCACCACCTTAACCAAAAGGCCTGCCGCTTCCAAGTCCTCTACAATGGCCTTTCTTGCCGCATATCTGTCCATTCCGTCATATTTGGAGCCCGGCAAGTCGATGCTGGCATCATCATGCATAATATTGATGCCGGCAAGTCCGTGTCTTTCTCCCACCAGAAAGTCATTCGGATCGTGGGCAGGCGTAATCTTCACGCAACCCGTTCCAAATTCTCTATCCACATATTCATCCGCAATCACCGGAATCAGCCTGTCCGTCAAAGGCAACTTCAGCATTTTTCCGATAAGGCTGCGGTAACGCTCATCCTCCGGATGAACCGCCACTGCCGTATCCCCCAAAAGGGTTTCCGGTCTGGTGGTTGCAATTTCCACAAAGCCGCTTCCGTCCTCGAAAGGATAGCGAATATGCCAAAAATGACCATTGTGCTCTGTGTGCTCCACCTCCGCATCGCTGATGGTGGTACGACATACCGGACACCAGCTGATGATGCGAGGTCCCTTGTAGATATACCCCTTTTCATACAGCTTTACAAAAACATCCAAAACCGCATCCGAGCAGCCCGGATCCATGGTAAAACGCTCCCTGTCCCAGTCGGCGCCGGAGCCCAGCTTATGCAGCTGACGTATGATGCGGCCTCCATACTCTTCTTTCCATTCCCAGGCTTTTTCCAAAAAGCCTTCCCTTCCCAGACTGTGTTTCTCAATCCCTTGGGATTTCAGCTTTTCAATAACCTTGACCTCCGTGGCAATGGCGGCATGATCCGTTCCCGGCTGCCACAAAGCCTCGTAGCCTCGCATTCTTTTATAGCGAATCAAAATATCCTGTATCGTATTGTTGAGGGCATGCCCCATGTGCAGCTGTCCCGTGATATTCGGCGGCGGCATCACAATGGTAAAAGGCTTCTTCTCCCGGTTGACCTTTGCCTGAAAATATTTGTGCTCCAGCCAATTCTGATAAATCCTGTCCTCTATTTGTGCAGGATTATAGGTTTTTTCCAACTCTTTCATCCGTTTTCTCCTTCTGCCTTTCATCCTTTATATCATGGTTCTGTATTCTTGCTTCAGGGCGCTTAAACGCTGTTTCATCAGTTCCGCTCTCCTTCTGCTGTCAAGCCGGAAGATTTCCCGAAGCTCCTGTATTCGCTCACTGCGCTCCGCCTCATCTTTCTGTGCGATAAAGGCATGATTCCACCTGTCTATATCCGCCGAGGACACAAGCGCCGAGAAATCCTCCCGACTTTCCGCCCCCAGCTTTTCCAAAAAGTACATTTTCATCAAAATGTTTTCATCATGCAGACACTCGTAAGCCAAACCGTAATGCAGATAAGCCTCCTCAAATTTAAACATATTGGCATAGGCTCCCGCTAAATTATTATAGACGGCTCCCAAAAATTTCGGATGAAGATGTTTATCCTTCGGAAGCTTGGGAATGCGCTCATAAATAGACACTGCCTTTCCGTACTTATGAATGCCGAACATATAATCTGCCTGCATCTTGAAATATTCGCTTTTGGGCAGTTTACGCATTTTATCCACATTGTTCTTGTAACGCGCCAGCTCTCCCCGGGTATAAAAACCGGAATATTCTAAAATATAATATAAAATCTCGTCATGAAGCTTTCTTTCTTTATATATTTTCATCAGCCAGGCCGATAGGTTCTCCAGTCCCAGAGAATCCGACAAAAAGGCGAATAAATCCCTGTCGATAAAGTCCTCCATCACCAGAATCGGATTATCGTATATCAGATAGCAAAGCTCTTCCAAAGAATAAATATTGATATTTAAATCCTCTATATACAGGGGCTTATCGCAGTCTTTTTTCTCGCAAAGTATCAATCCCATAAGCCGACCTCTTTCACCAGTCTTGCATCCGTCTTTTTGTAAAAGTCCCCAAAGCCCGCATCCTGTATATCAATAAGCAGCGTTTTATTGTCCTTAAAACTGGTTTTCAAATCAATTCTTCTTGTTTTATTCGGTCTGTCCCCCAAAAACTCCAAGCCGATACGAATAATCTTCGTTCTTTTTTGCTCCACCGGAGAAAGCACAAGCTCCAGCTCCGCCACCCCGTCCGGCAAAAGACGCAGCTCATTTTTCGCTTTGTACCACACATCCCCCGCCTTTGCCAAAGAATAGGAAAAAGGCTTATTCTCCCGCTCCAAATTCAGACTGACGCCGGTATCCAAATGCCCGTCGCAAATACAGGTAATCGGATAAGGCTTATCGCTTGCCAGCTCCAAAGCCTTGACGGCGGCGCCCCTGGCAAAAACTTCCTCATCGTAGAATACCTTTCTTCTGTCGCAGATAAAACGCAAAAAATCCTGTGCCCAGGCGGCATCCCGAAAACCTCTGCCCGTCAAAATGACGGATGAAAAGACCTTTTTTTGCATCTTTTCTCTGGCTCCCGCCGCCAAAACCGTATCCACCAGCTTGGCTCCCGCTTCCGTAGCGACCATATCCGAATGAACGGCAGCTTCCAAACTTACGGACTCTGCATACACGATAGTATTCCGCGGCAGCTTCTGCACCTTCATCTCATAATAACGCATATTCTTATCGGAAAACTCAAACAGAGCCACCTGGTTGTTCCATATATCCTTGGTTTTGCTCACCGTATAATAAATAAAACTTTCCGTACGGCTGATCACTGCAATATTGCTTCTGAGATAGCCCAGATTCATCAAACATTCACTGAGCATCTCCACCAGACTGACCACAATTTCAGGAATGGAAATGACTATCTTTTCCGGATATATTCTGCCGCTTTTTTGCATACTCTTTTCAATCAGTATGGACAAATACATCTGCATCAGTTCTTTTCCGTAGTACCTCTGCCCGTCCATAGTGGTAAAATGCTCTTTTTGTGTCATGGTCAACAGCTTATCGGACATGGTCCCCGTGCCGTCCAATACTCTCGCATACGCATCTTCCCCTACAAACCACTTATCACTATTCTTTTCTTTGCAAATAATGGTTCGGTACTGATAAGTCTTATCCTCCCCGTAATACACCAAGGTGGTGTGAATATCGCTGATATCAATACCCAAAGTTCGTGGTGTCATAAAAATCCCTCTACATCAACGTAAATATCTTTCTGCCGATTTCCTCTTTGATGATAAACTCTTCCATAGCAAGCTGCCACTCTTCCTCGCTGCTTACATTGCTCAAATGGTTGATCAAATCAAATTTGGAAGCCCCTTTTTGCGCCGTACGCACATTTTTGATACTGCCCTTCGTCAGCAGCACATTTTCATCATTTCCGTCAAATATCTGATATTCCCAGATTTCATTGTCAAATAAGACCTTCGCTTTTACATAAATATTTTGGTACATCCGCAAAAAATCTTCTTTTTCAAAGTTTCTGCCCTCTCCGATAATGCGGGAATACAGCACCGGTATCCTGGCATTCGGCGCCACATACAAAAGCATCTGCTTATCGCTTATTTCATTAGGCACAGCTATCCACCTTGCCAAATCCTTATAAAACGGAAACTCCAAACCGTGGGTCAGCACATTATCCAGCAAGGACTGGGCATAAATTCTGCGCTCCTCGGTAAAAACGGACAAGGAAGCGTAATACTTCAGCATTGCCAGCTTATAGATCATCGGAATACGATCCAAAACCTGCTCACTGAACAGCGCGTTTTCCAGATAGGTAATCACCCTGTCCCCCGCCTCTATATCATACAGCACATAATCCGCACTTTTTACGGCAAAATATGCCCGCACCACCACATCATTCGTTTTCTTGCGACTGACATACCAGGCAAAAGTCTGATCCAAAAATCTGCGGTTGCCGCTAAACAGCAGCTGTGCCAAAAGACGTTCTTCCATATCATAAGTATCTACGTTTTCCCCGACGGCAGCTTCCAAAATCAGATACATCTGTTCTCCGCCGCCATTGTAATACTCACAAAGATAATCCAGCAGCAGTCGGTTACGATTGCCCGCCTGAAAACTCAAAAAAGAAATATACAAAAGCAGATAATCATTCTTAAACAGATTATCCAAAACCATCTGTTCCGCCAAAGCGTCCATATTTTTTTGCTGCATACCGAAGCTCTTGTAACGGCGCAGCATATCGTAGGCCTCTACGGAATAGCCCATCACCACGAAAGCATCGGTAATCATATCCCTCTGCTTCGCCGTCAGGGCTTCTTTATTGGCTTTGATCAAGGCATCATGGTTTCTTGCCGTCCATATCCCTGCAGCGCCCGCCTCTTTATTGCCGTCCTTATAATGCAGAATCAGTTTGGAAAAAATATAGGATTTAAAGCTGTCCGAAAGTTCCGGGCTTTTCATCATCACTTCCAAAAACTGTGCATCTTCTTCCTGCAGGCAGGTTTTCTGCAACAGCTCTTTTGTATGTTTCAGGCGCAGCATAGGATGATCCGGACACAGCTCATAGCACTTTAGCAGTATATGCTTAAGCTCCACAATCCTCTCTTTTTCCAAATCAAAGGCACAGTAACGGTTTCCGTAGCTGTCCCCTACCAGCAAAAGCGCATCCTCCGAAAAAATCGGTATATAAGCCTTTCCGTCCTCCATGGCATAGGAAAGCTCTTTTTTCAGTTCCGGATACAGCACCACTACGCTCTTGATCAAAGGATTCTTTGTCCGCAGCATATAAGAATTTAAAATGGCGGGCAGAAATTTTGCCAAATCCTCATCAAGCATCTGTTCCTCCAGAACCTTGCCGTAGATGAAAGCCAGATGCTTATCCAATCTCGCCCCTCTCAGGCTTGCCAGGGCAAACTTTTCAATTTCATACTGATACTGTCTGTATAAATCACTGTCTTTGCTGTGAAAATACAGGATATTTTCATACAAAAGACAGCGGTATTTCAAGTCCAGAGCGCTGTTGCGCAGGAAATAACGGAACACATTTTCCGGCAGTTCCCGCGAAAACGGATTCTCCAGGGTATACATATAATATTCATATAGGGAGGACACCGTAATGTTTTTTTCCACCGCCTCCGCCAGCCGGCGATGCGTCTGTGCACTGCGCATATCCGCACGAATCACAAACTGGCAAAGAGCCGACAAATAAATATCTTCCTTATATTTCAGATAAAGGCCTGTCAAAAGATGATAGGACAAATGACTGTAAATCGGCAGAGCGGAAAGCCGCAGCTTCACCAACTCCAAAAGCCCCGGACTGAGCACATCCTTTCTAAGTCCGAATAAAAGGGCTTCCAGCTCAAAGGTTCCGATATCATGTAAAAATGCCGTCTGTTCCTTTAACAGTTGAATATATTGCATATAAAGGAAAGGGCTTCTGTTGCCAAGATCAAATTCCCGCAGTAAATACTCATAGCGCAAAGCCGCTGAGCTTTGCAAGCCCTCGTCCAGTTCCAGGTTCAGGAAAAACAGGCTGTTTCTCCGATATTCCCTTTCCAGCTGCCGCACCTTGTCCAAAAGCTGTTCCTTCTGCGAAAAATCCGCATGAATATAAGCTTTCATATAGGTCAGCAGCAAATACTCATCGCCGGGGGCATCCTCATCATAGATGATATCAGCCTCCGCCTCTTCGATGATTTCCCATACCTTATCATACTGCCTGCGCAAAAAATAAGTTTCCGCAATCAAAAGCCGAACCATTTGATACCAGGAATAATCTTCGCTGATTTCTTCCAGCTCCAGGCGCATAAGCTCCGGCAAAATATCCTTCTCGTCCTCATCGGCACAGATATACTGCAGCCTGTATTGCAAATACGCCGCAAACTTTTTCTTATCCCGAAGATAGGTCTTTGACAAAGCCCTTTTTTCTTTTGCAGGCTGTCGCAGCTCCACACAGACGCTTTCCTGCAGGTAGATGTTCTTAAAACGAAGGGTAGCCTTATTGACCCCCGGCTGCAGCTTGGAATGTACAATGCGGCAAGGACAGCGAAAAACCCCCTCTGTAAAATCCGTATCGAAGATCTGCTTATCCTCTATCTCCAAAAAGTCGGCATCCGAAGAAAGCGTCAGATTGATATAGCCCCAGGTATTTTTCTGCAGCTCAATAAACAGCAGCTTATCTTCCTGTAAATCCTCCAAAACATACTGCTTCTGAAGCGCCTGTACTTGTATCCTCGGCTTTTCTCCCAGACTGACAAAAAATTCCTCCAAAGCGGAGGCACGGTTGCTTTTGCCTGCAAAATGTTCATATAAGGCACGGCACTGATAATCGGACATAAAAGGCGCCAGTACGAAATCCTTGTACTCAAATATTCGCAGGGCTGTTTCCTTGTCTTCTTTATAAATAATCAAAAAATCTCTGACCGTCTTTAACGCACTGAGTACGGTACCCGTTTTACTTGAAAATGTCGTGAAATGATAAGGTATTATAAATTCTCCCGCATTGGTAACGGCACAAATCTCTCCTTTGATGCTCTCTCCCAAATCCAGGTGAGAGGCGTCTACTTCCAGGTTCACGTGATTGCGAACTCCGCCGAAGGAATTGTTCAGTACCCTTACCCTATAATTACTTGAATATAGTAGGCCTTTTACAGCGATATTATTTTTTGCATTGATATGAAGCTCTATCCTGGTGAGGGTTCCCATAGGAACGCTTTGCTCAACAGACCCGGGCTCTATCACCAAATCCGGCAGTTCGACATCCGTATTGCCGTTCGCCAGACGGTTAATTTTCTCTCTCATAAGCATACCTATCCATTTTCAAAAGTGCATTTAATTGTAACACGAATAGGATTTTGTTGCAATAAAAATACCCCCAAATCGGGGGTATCTTTTCGTTCCATTTTGTACATTCCTCACAAGTTAAGCAGTAGCGCCGAAAAATAATTCGATGTCCTCTTCTACGCTTCCTATGCCCGCAATACCGAAGTTTTCCACCAGCACCTTCGCCACATTCGGGGAAAGAAAGGCCGGTAACGTAGGCCCTAAATGAATATTTTTTACGCCCAGGTACAAAAGCGCCAGAAGCACGATAACCGCTTTCTGCTCATACCAGGCAATATTGTATACAATCGGCAAATCGTTGATGTCCTCCAAACCGAAGACTTCCTTTAATTTTAATGCAATCATCGCCAGAGAATAAGAATCGTTGCACTGTCCCGCATCCAAAACTCTCGGGATGCCGCCGATATCCCCCAGCTGCAGCTTATTGTATTTATATTTTGCACAGCCGGCAGTCAGTATGACCGTATCCTTCGGCAGAGCCTTGGCAAAATCCGTATAGTAATTTCTGGATTTGGCACGTCCGTCACAACCGCCCATGACCACAAACTTCTTGATGGCTCCCGTCTTTACGGCATCCACAACCTTGTCCGCCAGCGCCAGAACCTGATTATGAGCAAAACCTCCGATGATTTCACCGCTTTCGATTTCCGTCGGTGCGGCACAGCGCTTGGCATGGGTAATGATTTCACTAAAATCCTTCTCTTCACCGATATCTCCCGCAATATGCTTACAGCCCGGATACCCGGCGGAGCCTGTGGTATATAATCTGTCCTTATAACTGTCCTTCGGCGGAACAATACAGTTGGTGGTCATCAGAATCGGCCCGTTGAAGCTTTCAAATTCCTCTTTCTGCTGCCACCATGCATTTCCGTAATTTCCTACAAAATGGCTGTACTTTTTAAATGCCGGATAATAATGTGCCGGCAGCATCTCGGAATGGGTATATACATCTACGCCCGTGCCCTCCGTCTGCTTTAACAAAAGCTCCATATCCCGCAGGTCGTGTCCGGAAATCAGGATGCCCGGATTCTTTCCCACACCGATATTGACCTTAGTCATCTCCGGATGTCCGTAAGCTCCCGTATTGGCAGCATCCAGAAGCGCCATGCCGGAAACGCCGTATTTTCCGGTTTCCAACACCAGGGCGGTGAGCTCCTCCGCCCCCAGACTGTCATCCAAGGTCGCCGCCAGAGCCTTTTGCAAAAAGGCATCCACCTCCTCGTCATCCTTCAACAAAGCATTGGCATGCTTGGTATAGGCGCTCAAACCCTTTAAGCCGTAAATAATCAATTCCCGCAGGCTCCGAATATCCTCATTCTCCGTGGATAAAACCCCCACCGAAGCCGCCTTTGTCGGATACTCCTCTCGACTGCCCTTCCACAATGCCGCTTCTGAAAGATTGGATTTATCCGTCAACTGTCCCAAAAGTTCTTCTTTCTTTTTTAAGCTGAGCTCCACTCTGTCCGCAATGGCGTCAAAATCAAAATTGGCATTGGTAATGGTAATGAAAAGGTTTAAGCTGATCAAATGATTCACTTCCTTGGCAATGCTCTTACCTTCCTTACGCAGTCTGGTGCTGACTTCGGAAAGTCCCTTGTTTACATATACCAGCAAATCCTGTATTGCCGCTACTTCCGGCTTTTTCCCGCAGACACCGGATACGGTACAGCCCTTACATCCTGCCGTTTCCTGACATTGATAACAAAACATCTTGTTTTCCATTCGCATTTCCTCCTACTTTTAAAAAACATCCGTATGTGATAAGCGAAGTATAACAGGATTGATTTCGTCTTTCCGTAACTGCCGTTACCAAGCGTCTTTTTCTTTATTTTTCTTCAAAAATTTCTTCCGCCACGATATCCACCGCATGGCGCACGGCATCCTCACAGGAGCAAATCGGCAGCCCCCCGTTTTCGGAACCCCGAATGACACGGCATATAGTGGAACCGCATCGTTGTTCGAAGCGTTCCAGAATCAAAGCGGAAAACTGCATTGCTTCATCATTGTTTTCCGCTATCAAACCTGCCAGGATCACCGCTCCCGTTGCCGCCCCGCAGGTTTCCTTCGTATTTCCCATACCCACGCCGAAAGCGGAGGCAAGCTTCAATACAAAATCCCTGTCCAAACCATGCTTATCCCCATAAGCCAGCAGTACCGCCTGAGCGCAGTTATAACCCTCCGTCAGTACCCCGTCTGCAATTTCTTTTCGTTTCACCGCCTCATCCTCCTCATCAAAATAGGCAACAGCCCCGCTGTCGCCTATTTTACCACATAGGGCGGCTACAAATCCAACAATTCTTCCGCCCGATGTATACTGATTTTGTTTTTTTCTACCGTAATCAGACCTTCTTCCTGCATTTTCATCAACTCCCGGGAAACGGAGGGTCTGGCGGCATTCAAAAAATCCGATAACTCTTCCCGATTCATGCCGATGTAGGCAGTCTTCCCGTCCTTGCTCAGCTGCATAATGAGGCGTGCCAGCTTCTGCCGCAGTCCGGCACAGGAAAGAATCTGCAAGCGCCTGTTTAAATAATAGGTTTTGCCGGCAAAGATAAACAGCATATTGGCAAGCAATTTGGCATGATAAGCTTTGCTGCTGTCCTCCTGCAAAATAAAGGCTTTGGGAATGAGAAGCACCTCGCTTTTTTGTGTTGCCTGAGCATAATGCTCATACTCCTGCTTTTGCAAAAATAAAAAGACCTCTCCGAAAAGTTCTCCCGCATTCTTAAAAATGGCTACAATACTGCGCTTGCCCATATTGGAATCATTACATACCGCCACGCTTCCGCTTAACAGTATATTCAAATACCGAGGCTTATCCCCTTGCGAAAATATGATTTCCTCCTTCTCATAACTGCGCAGCAGAGCACGACTGTCCTTGATACAGGCCTGTATTTCAGCTTCGGACATCCCCTGGAACAAGGGACATAATCGCAAATGTTCCAACATTCTCTCCCCTCCTTACAACACAAAATCCTCTGCCTGCAAAATCTCTCCCGCCCGCAATTTTCTTCTGGATTCGGAAACCACCTTGTCAATCTCCGTCAGACGGGACAAAAGCTCTTTTTCCTGCCTGCTGGTTTCGATTACCGCATGGATTCCGCCGTTTTGAATCACAATACGCCTGTCCGCCGTTAAGGCGAGCAAAGGATCGTGGGTGGCAATCAACACAATCTTATCTCGGGATACCAGCAAATCCAAAGCCTTGTTTCTGTCTATGCCTGCATTTTCAATTTCATCAATCAACACAATGGGGGAAGAGGATAAAAATGCCGTATCCGCAATCATCAGCGCACGGGACTGTCCGCCGCTTAGACCGGTCACCGGAGTCTGCTCCGTAAACGCCTCTCCCGCAAGCTTATTTGCCTCCTCCAAAATTTTGCGGCAAATCGCCTCCGGCTCTTCCACCATTCTGGACTGCGCATGCATCCGCACAAACTCACCGGCGCTCAAATCCATCACAAAATTCATATTCTGTGAAAGCTGCGCCACCAGCTTTTTATGCACCGAATAACGCCAGTCCGGATCCGGTACTGTCCGGTTAATCAAAATACTCCTGCCCGTCGGGGTATCTCCCTGCGCCGCCCATTCGATATCCGCCAAAAGTCTGGATTTCCCGGAGCCTGTAGGTCCCACAATGGCAACAATCTGGGAGGGGTAAATGCACAATTCTCCAAAACCCTCTTTTTCCCCTTTTTTGTTATATCCTGCCAAAATATGCAGGCTCTCCACCCCCTGCTGCGTATCCAAACCCAGAAAGGTCTGCATCTGCTCAATAAAAAGGGAAAGCTGCACATCCAGATCCGCCAAATCAAGAGCCTCGTCGCCCGCCTCATCCTGTTTGTAGGACTGCATGTATTCTCCCAGCTTAAGCTCTTCATAGCCTGCCGTTTCCAACCTGTTGTTTTCAAAAAAATCTCTTGCGAAAGGATAGTCCCGCAGAATACTTTCTATGCTTTTATCCCTCATTTTTATTCT
>JBGZHY010000100.1:0-2654 GCA_041848045.1 Lachnospiraceae bacterium | reverse complement strand
TTTTTCGATAATTCTGACAAACAAAGCCGAACCGATCCAAAATACATCCTCATCCACATTGAACTTCGGATTATGGTGGGCGATATCCGTCTTTTTCTCCGGATTGGCGGAGCTTAGGAAAATAAAGGCTCCCGGCGCCTTTTCCAGATAATACGCAAAGTCCTCGCCACCCATATTCGGGGATTTTACCTTGTCGATGACTTTATCATCTCCCACGATTTCTCTTGCACAGTCACCGACCAGCTTTGCCATCGCCTCATCATTGACAACCGGCGGCGCACCCCAAAGCATGCTCACTTTCGCTTCTCCCCTGAAGGTCAGCGCCGTATATCGGGCAATTTCTTCTATTCGCCTTGCCAGATACTGCCGCACCTCTTCCTCCAGCGCACGAATGGTTCCCTCAATGAAAGCCTCCTCCGGAATCACATTATAGGTATTTCCCATCTCCATATGCCCGATGGTCAGCACAGCCGGTTTAACAGCCGCGATCTCTCTTGCCAGGATTTCCTGCAGGTTAATGACGGTATGGGCGGCAATATTGACCGGGTCTACCCCCTTCTCCGGCGTGGAACCGTGACAGCCGTTTCCTTTAATGCGAATGACAAACTTATCAAAGGACGCCATGGCTGTGCCCGGATGGCAAATCACCGTACCGGCGGGAATATCTTTGGATACAATGGAGCCTATATGCGTACCGAAGACCGCATCCACACCTTCCATACAGCCTTCTGCAATCAGTCTTTGCGCTCCCATGGCGTTTTCTTCTTCCGTCTGGAAGAAAAGCTTAACCGTACCCTTGATTTTATCCCTGTTTGCCTGCAAAATCTTCGCAGCTCCCAAAAGCATAGTCACATGGGTATCATGCCCGCAGGCATGCATACAGCCCGGGTGCTCCGAAATATAATCCACCGCATTCTCTTCCTGAATCGGCAGTGCATCCATATCCGCCCGCAGGGCAATAACCCTGCCCGCCTTTTCTCCCTGTATTGTGGCAATCAAACCGTCATCGCTTTTACTCTCCACAAAAGGAATGTCCAAAGCCCGAAGCCTTTCCACAATATAAGCCTTGGTCTTCGGCAGCTTCCCGCCCAGTTCCGGTATGCGGTGCAAATCCCGCCGCATGCTGACCAATTCTTCCTGCAAGCCTTTACATTGTTCCCATAATGCCATAATCTTACCTCCTATACTTTTATCATATCTTTTTTATACATCCATCTTGCCAAAGCCAAGGTCACAAACACCGTAATCACAATCGTCCATGCCGCCGGAAGCGATGTAAACTTACGCAAAAGCAAAGGCAATACCAAAGCCACCACACCGACCTTCGGATATTTGATGGCAAAATTTCCGAAGGTTGCTCCGAAAATGGCGGAGCTGGCATACTTCGTCAAACCCGTCACTACAAATTCCGGCAAAATTTCCAAAACCACCACACCGAGCACCACTGCCGAGGTGGTTCCGATCAGGTTCGTAATAATGGAACCACATATCGCCATTGTAGATACGATTTCCGCCTGAATCGTTCCCGGCTTGGACTCTGTAACATCCAGCGCCAGAGCAGCACAAGGTACGCGCATGTTGCCGATATTTCCGGATAAGAAGCTCAAATAGGTTCCGGTCAGCCCCAAGGCTGCATAATAAGAAATCGGCTCTACAAAATAAAAGGCTCCGAAGGATGCCGCCACCATGCCCCAGGCGGTCAGGATCGTCCCTGCATCCGGCCAGCAGCGATATGTGGTACAGAGCCACAGAACCGGCATAAATGCTGCCAGTGCCGCAAAAAGATTAGTCGGAGAGCCTATCCTGATACTGTCTTTTTTCCATTGCCGCATCATTTCTTGTTCATTCATGCCTTCTCCTCCCCTTATTTAATAAACTGGTCATAAGATACCGAAAAAATCATACCTATAATCATGGCAATTCCCAAAGAATACTCTTTCAGTTTCGGATATTTTACACATATCGTTTTCATCAAAAGCACCATACTGACAGCACCGGTCAGCATAGCTATCGTATGTCCCGTACTCTTTAGTATTTCTCCGGAATTTAAATAGCCGAAAATACCCAAAGAACAAGCTGCACTCAAGACCAAAAGCCATTTCATATCACCTCCCGATACCTTATTTCGCAAGGTATCCAGAGATGGGGTCGCCGCCGAAGTAAACAAAAGCCAACCTGCTCCATTTAAAGCCATAGTAAACCAGGAAACCGCCAAACATACTATGGTATATTGCTCGGAACCCAATTCCACCCCACAGGCCTCCGCTCCGATTTTTGCCGCCGTCAGCTCTGTGGGCGCCGCACCGATAATGGACAGCCGCAGCCATGCCATAGGTCCGCCGATGGAAGCCATCAGCCCTACCATAACAATAAACACGCCCAATGCCGGACCCACTGCGGAAATCAAACCGATTCTGAACGCCTCCTTCGGAATGTTCGGCGCAATCCCCGCCTGCCTGGTCATTTTGTTGTACTGCCGGATATATAAGACGGCCTGCAACGCGGAAATGAATACCGTTATACCGCAAAGCACCCACAGTATGGGCTTATTCGACACTTCCGCAACATACTTCATGTTATCCATATTCTTTCCCCTCCTTGGAATTTATTGTAACAAAAAGAAAGCGTACTTACATACACCCCTCTTTATGCTT
>JBGZHY010000099.1:0-4408 GCA_041848045.1 Lachnospiraceae bacterium | reverse complement strand
GTACCCCCAGAGCGTGGCAGGATAACTCCGATACCTGATAATCCGCCGCCGTATAGGTCATCCTCCCATACCCGGTAACCACCTTTACTTTGATATCATCCGGATGCAAACCCGTATCCCGTAAAACATCCTCCACTGCCTTTGCCGCTCCCTCTGTACCCACTGTCGCCACCACGATGCTCTCCGCAGCAATCCTGCTGCCATCCTGCAATATCAGCGCCTTTGACGTCGTAGAGCCTATATCAATCCCTAAGGTGTAAAACATTGCTTCCTCCACATATTGTTATATTTTTAACTATCTATCCCTAAAAAAATGCAGTTCAGCTTTTCGCACGTACAAAATCCATTGAAAATCCTAAGCTGAACTGTATCCAAAATCACGGTGCAATACTTGTATACAAGTTCTATGACACCATTTTAACAATTTTATTTTCTCTTGTAAAGACCTTATTTCCTTTTTGAATTGAGAAATTTTCGACATTTTTTTGTGCACTTTGTATGATCAAACAAAAAACTTGGCGTATTCCTCTATGCTGTTTTTCGCCAGCAAGACCTTGTATTCTAAATGTGAATTGATGATTTCTATAGCCCGCTTCATTTTGCACTGCCTGATGGTTTCCACCAGCAGAGCATGTTCCTCAATCAAGGAATCCACCCGATTGACAAAGGTCATCACAAAATTGCGATATCGGGCAATATGCAACAGCCTGTCTGCTATGACATCCATCACCGCCCGTTTATTTACGCTTTCCAAAATTGCCCGGTGAAACTTTTCGTCCAATTCCGAATATGCTGCCGGATAATCTGCAGAGCCCAAAAAGGCATACTGCTTCTGCATATTTTCTTCCAGAACCTGCAAAAGCCGATTTCGCTCCTCCTCTCCCAGTACGGTAATCACATCAAAAATAGCCTCTTTTTCCACGGCAGCCCGCAATATCAGCAAATTTTTGATATATTCCGGGTTAATCAGACTCACAAAAGAGCCTCTCTGCGGATAGATGTCAATGAAGCCCAGTTCACGCAGCCTGGTAAATACGGTGCGAATAACCGAGCGGGAAACCCCGTATTCCTTGGACATGGTATTCTCGCTGATCAAGGAACCGGGCTCTAAACGCAGATGAATGATCCTATCCAGAATATCTTCGTATATTTCATCAACGGATATATTCTTGTTCATCACCGCTTTAAGCGCTGTTTCCATCTTTCCTTCTCCCTTTTATCTCTTTTATTTCTTCTTTCGGCATCCCGATATCCATACTGCCGGAACGAAAGCCCTCCAAATCCAGACACACATAATCAAAGCCCGCCTCCCGCACAAAGGCTATGATGCTCTCCCGCTCTCCCGATATCTTCACCAAATCTTCCGCATCCACTTCCAATCTTGCTATATTTTGATGCTTGCGCAGGCGAACATTGCGATAACCCAAAGCACGGATTTTTTCCTCCGCTTCGTCAAGCCTGGCAATATCCTCATAGTCAAAACGCTCTCCATAAGGAAAGCGTGTTGCCATGCAAGGGGCTGAAGGTCGATTCTCTACGGAAATCTGCAGTTCTTTTGCCAGCTTTTTGACTTCCGCCTTCGTAAATCCCGCCTGTGCCAAAGGGCTGTGAACCCCCAGCTCCCGCAACGCCCGTATTCCGGGTCTGTACTGCCCCAAATCATCTGCATTGGTTCCCTCCAGCAAGGCCGCCGCCCCCACCCGCTTTGCAAAACCGAGCAAGGTTTCAAATATATGCTTCTTGCATAAATAGCAGCGCTCCGGCGGATTGTTCCTAATGCCTTCTATTTCCATCTCATCCACGGACAGCACCTCATGCAGGGCGCCTATCTCCGCCGCCACCCGACAGGAAACGGCAATATCCTTCATGGGATGGAGCCTGGTATGCACCGTCACGGCATACACCTTACTGCCCTTGGGCTTTGCCGCTTCAACGGCAAGCTTTAACACCAGGCTGCTGTCCACACCGCCGGAAAAAGCGACGACCACATCCTGATCCGCATAGGCAGACATCCGCTCCCGCAAATTCTTTTTCTTTTCCGTATAATCAAGCACCGTATGCCTCCAAAACCTTTTGATACACCGTCTGATACGCAAGACCCTGTTCTTTGCATAACTTCCGTACACTCTCATACTCCGGATAGCAGCGTTTTTCTCCCGTCGGTAAAGTGCATTCCTTAATTTCCACTTCTCCCCAAGGCGTCAGCACTGTCTTTTTTTGCCGTTCTAAAATATAACGGCGGGTTTCATATATCCGTATGCCGATGCTGGTGCTTTCCTGAAAAATAATGTCCTTTATCTTTTCCAGATCCTCCTGCAGCAGCAGTACCTGCAGCTGGTAAGCCGGTCTGTTTTTCTTCATCAACAGGGGGATGTAAGACACATCCAAAGCCCCTGCCGCAAAAAGCCGCTCCAGCATATAGCCCAGAGCCTCCGGACTGCTGTCATCAATATTACTCTCGATTTTATAAACCGTATCCGTATGAGGCTCCAATTCTTCTTCTATCAACATGGCGCGCAAAAGACCCGGGCAGTGATAGTTTCGTTTTCCTGCCCCCAGACCGCTTTGCAGAATACGGAAGCGCTCCGGCAGACGGCAGCCCGTCCGAATCGCCGCCGCAATGGCCGCCCCCGTCGGCGTAACCAGTTCTCCCTCACACACACCCTGTTTTACCGCCAGCTGATACCGCTGCATGATAAACTGTGTGGCGGGCACGGGTATCGGCAAAATGCCGTGTTGCGTCCGCACCGTTCCACAGCCCTCGTACAAAACCGGAATGATGACCTCCCGTATATCCAGGGCGTCTATGCAAAATGCCGCTGCAATAATATCCACAATGGAATCCAGGGCTCCCACCTCATGAAAATGTACCTCATGAACAGCTTTACCGTGAGCCGCAGCTTCCGCTTCTCCCAATATGGAAAATATACGGATAGCCAGTTCGCGGGCACGCTTTGTCAAGGGCGTTGCTTCTATAATTGCAGTCACATCCGCCAGCGTCCTGTGCACATGCGCATGACTGTGCTCATGATCGTGCTCGTGTGCATGGCTATGTTCATGCATATGACTCTGCTCATGCGCATGGCTGTGTTCGTGCGCATGATTCTGTCCGTGCGCATGACCGTGTCCGTGCAGATACTCCATGTCATGGTCATGGTTTTCAAATCCTTTTGCCGGATGTACGTCAAAATCACAGGCTTCTATACCGGATTTTAACTTCCTGGAAATATGTATGTGAAAATTCCCCAACGGAATCCCTTCCAAAGTGCGCAGCAATTCCTCTTTGCTTACCCCCAAGTCCAGCATGGCAGCTACAAACATATCGCCGCTGATGCCGGAAAAGCACTCCAAATATAAGCTTTTAGCCATTTGTATTTCCTCCTCTCAAACACAGACGATTGATTTGTGTTGCCATATAAGCGGCACCGTAGCCATTGTCGATATTGAATACGCTGATGCCGTTTGCACAGGAATTGATCATGGTAAGCAAAGCGGAAAGACCGCCGAAATTGGCGCCGTAGCCCACGGAAGAAGGCACGGCAAGTACCGGAACATCCACAAGCCCCCCCAGCACGCTGGGCAAAGCCCCCTCCATACCTGCCACCGCAATCAGCACATTGGCGGCATGCAGTCTGTCCAAGTGCCCCAAAAGCCTGTGCAGACCGCTGACCCCCACATCATAAATTCTATCCACTCTGCCCCCGAAAAACTCCGCCGTTAAGGCGGCTTCCTCCGCTACGGCAATATCCGCCGTTCCGGCGGTACATACGACAATATTTCCGACAGGTGGAACCGCTTTTTCCTGTATACGCAAAATTCGCGCCTGCTCATGATAAAAGGCAGCCGGAAAGCGTTCCTGTACCGCTTTTGCTTTTTCCGGACTGACTCTGGTTGCCAAAACTTCCCCCTCCGCTTTGTAGATTCTCTCTACAATCGCCAGCAAATGATCCCCAGCCTTATTCTCGCCGAAAACCACTTCCGCAAAACCCTGACGGCACTTTCTGTGGCTGTCCAGCTTGGCAAAGCCCAAATCCTCAAAGGGCTGCTTTTTGAAATATATTTCCGCTTCTTCTATGGACAAGGTTCCGCTTCTGACACGCTGCAAGATTTCTCTGGTATCCGTAGGCATGAGTCCCCTCTCTTTCTTCCTAAAAAATTATGCTCCGTATGTATTCTAGCATTGATACCGCAGGCAGGCAAGAAATTATACTCTTTCTTAGCCTTCCCGTACCGTAAGCTTCAATACATCCGGTCTTGCATAATGCCCGCAGACATCATGCTCCATTCTGCTTGCCGGTACCTTCTGCATATCCAGATCCGCAAAAATAATCCCCTCCTTATCCCAAAGGATTTCGGAAGCCTCATGCCCGTAAGGATCAATTACGCAGCTTCCGCCCCGACAGACAAT
>JBGZHY010000098.1:0-21231 GCA_041848045.1 Lachnospiraceae bacterium | reverse complement strand
ATTGATACCTATTACAGTCGCTCTGCAACCGCTACCGGCAGCACAAATTCCGCAACCACAGCCGCTCCTGCCGGCTATGACTGGGATGATGATTGGGACGACGATGACCGGTACGACTGGGACGATGATTGGGACGATGTCTGGGATGACTAAGACTGTCCGATGATACGACAGCAGCTTCTTGCCAAAAGCGAGAGGCTGCTTCTTTCTGTCCCCGCCCAAAATAATTTATCTTGACATTCAAAGTATTTAATGACATAATATGCTACGATTAGTTAGGAGTAACTAACCTGTTATAGAATCACATTTTCAGAAAGGGAGAACATGATGAAAAAGAAGATGGTATCAGCTTTGGTTCCTGTCGCATTGCTGGCGCTTTCCGTAAGTGCCTGTGCGGGGCAGGGAACGGCGACTACGCAGGCAGTCAGCGAAACAAGTGCCGCAGCAAGCGAAAGCAGTACGGCGGATATGACGGAAAGTACGGCGGCTGAGGGGGAAAATACCGCCTATGTCTATGCCAAGCTGAACATTCCTTATGCAGATTTTTATTACGGAGAACTTTATGACATTCAGGCGGAGGCTAATCCCGACAGCCTGAAGGCGCAGACGGAAGCGGAGGATGCGGTTGCCAAGGCGGGACTGCGCGAAACCGGCTACTATGATGCCGTAAGCTCTCCGACTTTGGAAAAAGCCAAAAATTTCAAAGCTTCCTACCACGAAATCGGAAGCGATTCCGCAAAGATTTTGGGAGCCTCCGGCGTAAATGTTGCCATTTCCAAGGCCTTGTATGAAGATGCCCAAAAGGCAATCGCCGAAAATAAAGAAGCCAAGAATCCGCTGCTTGATTTCGTCGGACAAATGACGCAAGTCAGCGAAACGGCGCCGGCAGAGTATAAGGTGCTGAATTCTGACGGAAGCCTCAGCAAAACAATAGGAACGGAAACGGTTTTAAAGGAGGCAAGTGCGGAAATCACCACCACCTCCCGCTATGGCAATTACGAAATCCTCATTTCCGGTATTGAGGACATCGACCCGGATATGATGCAGGGCGCCGTTCTGGAAACATCAGACGGTGCGAAATACGGTCTGAAGCATTTGGATAACCTTTGGACAAAGGCAACGGAAATCGCCTTTTCCGCCGCCGCATTCACGGATGTGGGACATGACTCGCCAAAAGAGTTTGCCCGTTTTGCAGATATGCAGGGTAAAACCGTCAGCAAAATCACCTATCTGATGGCGGACGGAGATGATTTGGTAGTAGAAACAGAGCTTTTCTGCAAGCATCTGGCACCGGCGGAGTACAGTGTGACGGGTGATGAAAGCGTAGCCTACGGGGCTGAGGGTACCAAGGTGAACTATACCTTGTCTGCCGCAGACAGCACCTACACCCTTTCCCGCGTAATTTTCAGAAGAAGCGATGCCGACGTCAGTCTGGTCAATACCGATACCGCAGGTGTACTTACCCTGCCGAAGGACTATACGCCGGGCAGCTATCAGTTCGTATTCTCCAACGAGAAGTATTCCGACCTCTCCTTTGTGACCATGGTCGAATCCGGCTTAAAGGCGGAGGACTTCAGCTTCAGCAACAACACACTGAGCCTGAAGGAAAACGATAAGGGACTGAACATTACCCAGTATATCAATTCCACCAATGCCGCAAAGGTCGGAGAAACCGAATACAAGGGCGGCAGAGGCAGACGCTTCGGAAAGACCGCCTTTAATGAGGACGGCAGCATCAAGCTGGATGCCACCTTCACCATTGATGAAAAGGAAGTAAAAATATTTGAAGGAGCCGATTCTTATCCTGTCACCATTCAGGCGGACGGCTATCCGGATGTTTCTTTTGAGGTAGTACCGTAGTGAGTTTGATTTTATGCCTTTTTGTCGTATCTCTGTGTATTTATGCATTTGAGCAAGGCATCAAGAAAAGAGCGCCTTTCCTTTATGCGGCGTGTATCGCGCTGAGTTTGGGCTCTTTGCTTTTGCCCCGCAGTTTTGAACCCGCCTTTTTACAGTACCTGATTAACAGCGTCGTAAAAGGCGGGGCGCTGGCGGGCGCTTTGTTCATTCTGGTGATGTATGCCGCCGTATTGCCGACAAAATCTCCTTTCCGCATCAAGCTGATGAAGCTGCGGGCGGAGCTTGCGATTATGGCGTCCCTGATTACCCTATCTCACAATATTGCATACGGAAAGAAGTATTTCAAGCTCCTTTTCACGGATGCGGCAGGTATGCACAGCCTTGAACTGGCGGCGGCGGTTTTGTCCCTCTTGATGATTCTGCTTTTGCTGCCTCTTACCGTAACTTCTTTTACCTTCATCCGCAAAAAGATGAAGGCAAAAAAATGGAAAGCCCTGCAAAGATGGTCCTATCTTTTCTACGCTTTCCTGTACGCCCACATCGCTTTCATTTACGGCAAGAATATTCTGCTTGGTAAAAGCACCTATATATTCGGCTTTATCTTATATACGCTGATATTCGGCCTGTATCTGATATTGCGCTGGGGAAAAGCTCTGCAAAGCAGGCCTCGTGCGGTATGGGCGGTGCGTATTGTCGGCAGTCTTGCCATCGTCTGCCTGTGTACGCCCCTCACGCTTTTTGCTCTTCCGAAAGGAGAACAAGCCTTACCGGAAGAAAGCGGCACTGCCCTTTCTTCGGAAAATCAACAGGCTTCCTCTCTTTCCTCGGAAAGTCAATCGGAAAGCCAAAGCGAGGGTTTCCCCGACGGGCTGCACGAAGGAAAGGCGGCGGGCTATAACGGCAATATCTATGTCAGCGTCCTGGTGGAGGGCGGAAAAATCACGGATATTCAAATCACCAAACATGTGGAGGATGAAGAATATTACGTTGACGCCAAAAAACAGGTCATTGCGGATATTATCGAAAAGCAAAGCACCGATGTGGATACCGTCAGCGGTTCCACCTCCACGGCAGATGCCATTATCCTTGCCGTTCAACGGGCTTTGGGTGAAAAATAATCAAACGGAGAAAGATGCCCCGATTTTGCGGTTCTCTTTCTCCGTTTACTTTATTTCGTCGTTTTATTTTCTTCACTGAGCGGCGGATTGCTCTGTCTGCTCTGTCTTTTCTTTGCCTTTTTCTGAATCAGGCGTACAATAAAGATGAGCACCAAAATCGGTATCGCCATAAGCAAAAGCTTCGGCAGACTCACCACCAGAGCCACGAAGATATCCGTAGAGCCTTGTATGATGTCTTGGATGCTTTCCTGCAAGCCCCTCTGAATCCGGGCTCCCACGCCTTCCTTCTGCGGCGGCTGATAGACCTCTACCTCACTCAAATTGATATTTACCGTTGAATAATCCACCTGGTTATCGTAAAAACGCAGCTGGGATTCATAATACTCCAACTCACTTCTGACCTCGGACAACCTTGCCTGCAGGCTGATAATGGCTTCCACACTCTCCGCCTTTGATAAAAGCTCCCACAAGCTCTCCTGCTCCATAAGAAGGGATTTTTTCCGACTCTCCATATCCATATACTGCAGCGTATAATCCGTTACATTTTCCGCTTTGTAAACGGTGTTGGCATTTTCCTCCAGGAAACGAACAAAATCCTCCAGCTTGCCGGAAGGCACCCGAACGGTCATATGGGCATAGCGTAAATCGCTCGCATACTCCGAACTGATAAAACGCTCCCTGCCGCTGATTTCGCTTACCTCCATATAGGCGCCCACAGCCTCCATTTCCGCTGTCAGCTTCTGCATAAATTCGCCGAAAGCCAGAGTTTCCAAGTTTAAGTTTACCGTCTTAACCAGCTTTCTCTGGTTGATGGCATCTACCTTACCGGTGTCGGCTGTTGCATATCCTTCCTCCGCTGCAAGCTCAGCCCGGACGGCGTAATTCTCAGAAGCCATATCCGCTGCTGCCGCCGCTTCCGTTTCCGAAACGTAGGCTTCCTTATTGCCTACGGCGGCGCCGGAAGAACAGGCGGAAATGGCCAAAACCGTTGCTGCTGCCATTGCCAAAAACATATTTCTTCTTTTCATAAACTCCTCCTCATTTTGTCTATTCACATCTCCTTCTGACTCGAGCACAATATTCGCACTTTTATTATACCACAGTTGCAATAGATTGACTATTGAGTTTTTGTAGGAATTTATGATTTTTCTCTAAATATTTTCTTTAATTGACATATTTTTTATTGGTATTCTTGCCAAGGTAGGCATCCCGGATGGCGGTATTCTTCAGCAGCTCCTGCCCGCTGCCCTGCATGCTGATTTTGCCTGTTTCCAGCACGTAGGCGTAATCCGCCGCATTTAAAGCCATATTGGCATTCTGCTCAATCAAAAGCACCGTTACCCCCGCCTTGCGGATTTCTTTGATGATTTCAAAAATTCCCTTAACAATCAAAGGCGCAAGACCCAAAGAAGGCTCGTCCATCATCAAAAGCTTCGGTCTGCTCATGAGGGCTCTTGCCACTGCAAGCATCTGCTGCTCTCCCCCCGATAAAGTACCTGCCAGCTGCCAGCTTCTCTCCTTCAGCCTCGGAAACAGACTGTATACCCACTCAATATCCTTATCCAAGCTGTCCTTTCGTAAAAAGGCGCCGATTTTTATGTTCTCCAAAACACTCATATCGGCAAATACCCGTCTGCCCTCCGGTACCAGAGTAATACCCCTGGAAATAATCTCGGAGGTATCCGTTTTGCTGATCTCCTCTCCCTCAAAAAAAATCTTTCCCTCTGCCGGCTTTACAAGCCCCGAAACGGCACGCAGAATGGTGGACTTACCGGCACCGTTGGCGCCGATGAGGGTTACAATGGAATTGGCGGGCACCTCAAAGCTGACGCCTTTTACCGCTTCTATACCGCCATAATTTACTTTCAAATCACTAATGTTCAGCATCTTCTTCAGCCACCCCCAGATATGCGTCAATCACACGCTCATTATTTTGAATTTCTTCCGGTGTTCCTTCGGCAATTAAGCGCCCGAAATCCAGCACATAGATGCGGTCGGATATTTGCATAACCAGATCCATGTGATGCTCAATCATGAAAATCGTCAGCCGGTATGCATCGCGAATCTGTCGGATAAACTCCGTTAGCTCCTCCGTTTCCTGCGGATTCATTCCTGCCGCCGGCTCATCCAAAAGCAAAAGTTTCGGCTCCGTCGCCAAGGCTCTGGCAATTTCCAGTCTTCTTTGCAGACCGTAGGGCAGGCTCTTGGCCGGCTCATCCTTGTATGCCAAAAGCCCCTGCATTTGCAAAAGCTCCGCCGTTTCCCGCCGCATTCTCTCCTCTTCTTTCCGGTTCAAGCCCAAAGTTGCCGAAAATACATTCTGCTTGGCACGCATGTGCTTGGCAATCAGTACATTGTCAAAAACCGTCAGGTTGTGGAACAGACGGATATTCTGAAAGGTTCTTGCCACTCCCATTTTGGTAATCTGATCCGGCGTATGAATCAGCGGCTTAATGTGCAGCGGCGGATAGTCGCCGATATAGAGCTTCTTCATCTTCCCCCGGGGACAGGACGCCAAAATCTCTTTACCTTCAAACAAAACCTTTCCGTTGGTAGGCTCGTAGATGCCCGTTACGCAGTTAAACGCCGTTGTCTTGCCTGCGCCGTTGGGCCCGATGAGCGCCACGATCTCCCCTTCTCTGACCTCGAGGGACAAATCATTGACCGCCACCACACCGCCAAACTGCATGGTAATATGACTCATTGTCAACATATTCTTGCTCATTTATCCCTTTGCCTCCTTTGCCGCATCTTCTTTTTTCCTGAACCTTCCGAAAAGCCCCTTTACCCATGCAAACAAGCCTTCCCAGGAAAATTCATTGCTGCCCATGATGCCTCGCCTGTAAAACAATACCACCACCATCAGCAAAATGGAAAAGATAACCATACGAAATCCCGTCTTAAACAGGGGGATTTGCATACCGGCAAGCACCAGAGGCTCATCAAAAAAGCGCAGCCATTCCCTGCCGGCAGTAATCAAAAAGGAGCCCACTATGCTTCCCGTAATGCTGCCGATACCGCCCAGCACCACAATCAGCAAAATATCATAGGTCAAAGACAGCTGAAAAGTCTTGGAATCTATGGAGCTCATGAACATCGCCAGCAAGCCGCCGCCTACACCCGTAAAAAAGGAGGAAATAACGAAGGAAAGCTCCTTATAACGAAAAAGATTGATGCCCATGGACTGGGCAGCCACCTCATCCTCTCGAATCGCCTTGAACACCCTGCCGTAGGAGGAGCGGATCAAAAGCACCATCAGCAGCAGGCAGATACCTACCACTCCAAAAAACACAAAGAGGTTCGGAAAATTCGGAATATTCTTTAAGCCGAAGGAACCGTTGGTAATACGGTTCAGCTGCGGCGCGGCAATCAGCGCCCTGATGATTTCCGAAAAACCCAGGGTTGCAATCGCCAGGTAATCACTTTTTAAGCGCAGCACCGGAATCCCGATCAGCGCCGCCACCGCCGCCGCCAAAAGTCCACCGATGATGATGGCGACGGGATAAGGCAGATATACGTTGGCAATCAGCGGAGAAATCCCCTCAATATAATACACACCGGCTCTTTGCGCCACGGGAATGGTCAAAATCCCCACCGTATAGGCGCCAATCGCCATAAAACCCGCCTGCCCCAGGGAAAACAGACCCGTAAATCCCGTCAGCATATTCATGGAAACCGCTACCACCGCATAAATTGCCGCCCGCTCTATGATTCCGATTTGATAGCTGAGCTCATACTTATTCATTTCCAAAAAGGCAATCAACCCGATACATACCAGGAGTGCCAGCAGATTATATATTGTCTTTTTATTTTTTAAATACTTCATCCTTTGCACCTCCTATACCTTATCTGTCGCCTTTTCACCGAATAAGCCGGTAGGTCGTACAATCAGCATAATAATCAGTAAAATAAATGTAAAGGCGTCGGAAAAAGTGGAATAGCCCGCCGCCACCAGCGCCGTTTCTCCCAGACCCAGTATAAAGCCGCCGATAACCGCTCCCGGTATGCTGCCGATACCGCCGATAACCGCCGCCACAAAGCATTTCAACCCCGGCAGGGCGCCGGAAAACGGAAAGACCGTCATACGGTCCGTAAAATACAGCACGGAGCCGATACCTGCCAGCAAAGAACCGATGGCAAAGGTAAAGGATACGGTTTTGTTAATCTTAATACCCATCAACTGCGCCGTTTCGTAATCCTTGGATACCGCACGCATCGCCATCCCCATTTTGGAATGGTTGATCAGAAACATCAGGGCATACACCAATACCAAGGTCAAAATCGGCGTCAATATGGTTACCAGAGAGGCACTCAAATCACCGAAACGGATAATCTGCTTCAGTACCGGTATATCCGGATATCCCTTCGGCAAAGCCGTAAACAGATACGTTGCCAGGTTCTGCAAAAGATAGGACACACCGATTGCCGAAATCATAACGCTCATACGCGGTGCATTTCTGAGAGGCTTGTACGCCACCTTTTCGATCGCTACCCCCAGCACCACCGTCAATACCAGCACCAGCGGCAAAGCAATAAACCATGGCAGACTTGCCATCGCAAAAATCATAAAATATCCTGCCATCATGAAAATATCCCCATGGGCAAAGTTAATCAGTCGAAGTATTCCGTATACGAGCGTATAGCCGATGGCGATCAGTGCATACGCACCGCCCAGGGATATACCCGTTAAGCATTGCTGCAAAAATGTTGTTAAGCTCATGAAGCTTAGTGCCTCCTTTTGTTCATCTGATAATATAAAGAGTCCGGCTTAGGCGGACTCTTTATCGAAATAAAACCTACTGTACGGTCGTTGTCGTGAGGAATACAAACTTTCCATCCTTAATCGTCTTAATAAATGCCATGTCCTTATTGGCATCTCCATTCTCGTCAAAGGAAATCTTTCCGGTAACGCCTTCCATCTCCAGACCTGCAAGCGCCTCTCTAATCTTCTCTCCGTCGGTGCTGCCCGCTTTCTCAATGGCTTTAATTGCACACAGATAAGCGTCATAACCCAAAGCGGAAACCGCCGGAATAATATCCTGCTGTCCGTTCTCCGTCAGATACTGCTTAAATCCTGTAATAAACTTTGCTGCCTCGTCATTTGCCGGCTCCGCCTCATCAAAGAAGGTGGACAAAACGACACCCTCCGCCTTTTCCTTGGCATTCTCGATAATGGTTGCATTCTCCCATGTATCTCCTGCGCCAATCACCGCCTCGATCCCCAGCTCTCTGGCCTGGGTAATGATTAGCGGTGCCGTTGTAATGGAAGACGGTGCAAAAATAAAATCCGGTTCCGTTGCTTTGATATTGGTCAATACGGCCTTAAAATCCGTCTGGTTGGTCTGGAACTGCTCCTGTGCCACCACTTCACCGCCGAGTGCCGCAAAAGCCTCTGCAAAATAAGCCCCCAAACCGGAAGAGTAGTCGTCGCCGAGCTGCGTCAACACCGCCGCTTTTTGGGCGCCGTTCTGGAAAGCATAATTTGCCATAACCGTGCCCTGGAACGGATCTAAAAAGCAAACGCGGAAGTAATACTGATTACCCAAGGTAACCTGTGGATTGGTGCAGGAAGCGCCGATTGCCGGTATTTTGGCCTTCTCAAAATTCGGTCCCGCCGCAATGGACACACCGGAGCCGTAACTTCCGATAACCACGGACACCTTTTCGCTTACCAGCTTTTGCGCCGCACTTACCGCCTCTGTCTTATCCGATTTGTTGTCAACCTCTACCAGCTCTATCTTATACTCTTCACCGCCGACATTCACCGTCGGATACTGCTTGTTCGCATAACGGATACCCAAAACCTCCTGGAAACCGCCGCCGCCGTTCTCTCCCGTCTGCGGCTCGAACACGCCGATTTTAATCACCTTTTCATTTGCCGCACTTTGGGATGAAGATGCGCAGCCTGCCAAAGTTGCCGCCAGCATACAAGCTGCCGTTGTTACAGCCAATATTTTTCTCAATTTCATAAACCATCCTCCTTTGAATGTCCGCCATTTGTAAACAAATGTCTTTTTCAAAAACACAAGAGATATTATAACAGAAAAATTCGAATTTACAACCGGAACTTACGATAAATCATCATTTTTATTTATTTTTCCGATATGCATTAAAAAAAGGATAAGAAAATCTTTTCCTATCCTCTTTCCCTGTTCACTTACACGCCCGGTCCCTGCAGCTTGCTGCTCGAATCCCCCGTACTCGGCGCACTCTTACTCAACTCTCCGGAGGGAGATGTCGTTTCTGCAGAAGGCGCCTGTAAATCTGTTCCGCCGCTTTCTTCGACCTTTCGCTCTATCATCTGTCCCTGTTCATTGACATCATAGATTTTTCCCTCATACTCTATGCTTCTATTTCTTGCCAATGCACCGTTTTCTTCAAAGTAATACCATATATCGTTGATATTTGTCGCGCCGCTTTGCATCACGCCGGAAGCATTCAGATAATAACGCTGCCCTCCGATATCCTGCCATCCGCTTTGCATCCTGCCTGCGCTGTCCAAATAATACCAAGAGCCCTTATCCTTCAACCAGCCTGTCTGTACTACACCTTCTCCGTCGGCAAAATACCAGGTATCCGCCGTATGGATCCATGATTTGGCCAGAACACCGCTTTCCTGCAGAAAATAGGTCTTGCCTCCCAGCTCCTGAAAACCGGTACGCATTGCTCCGTCGGCGCCAAGATAATAGCGCTCTCCTCCAAGCTCTATCCAGCCTGTCTGCATCACGCCTTCCTTATCGGCATAATACCAAAGTCCCTTATCCTGAATCCAGCCGTTTTTCAAATAGCCGCTTGGTGCAAAATAATACCATCTGTTGTTGATTTGCTTCCAAGCCACCGCCATCCTGCCGTCCGTACCGTCCAAATAATAATACTTGTTGTCTTCCACAAACCAGCCTTTGCTCGCCTGTCCCTCTTCATTCATATAGTAATGATGCTTACCGTCATAAATCCAGCTGCTTTTTTGCATCACGTAATCCTGATAATAATAACGCTTATCTCCTATATTCCGCCATGTATTCGCCGGAATCAGAGAAGAAAAATCCTTATATTGAAAGTCGATATCCACGTTTCCCTGAAAGCCCTGTACCCTGCCGGTATCCGTGGCCTGCCACATCGCCGGCGTCGCATACACGTGCTTGGTGTTGTAGCGCGCCACCCAGATATCCAGGTCCTTGATGGCACTCATATCCAACTTATTGGCAATCCAATAGTCATTGGCATACACCATGGGGTAATATCCCGCCTCCGCAATTTTATCGGTAAAGGCACGGATAATTGCCGTCAGTTCCTCCTTGGGAAGCTTCCCTTGGGTATTGGCATCCTCCACATCAAAAGCAACAGGATAGGAAATCGGATAATCCTTAATCAAATCCAATACAAAATCCGCCTCCGCCTCCGCCATTTCCACCGTAGTGGCATAGGAATAAATATAAACACCCAATTTTATGCCGTTCTTAACGGCATTTCTCGCATTATACGCAAAGCGAGGATCAATCTGTCCCTTATAGCGGGTACCCAGCATTACAAAATCCACATCATCCTGTGCCGCCTTCGCCCAATCCACTTCTCCCTGCCAATGGGAAGTATCCACACCCCTTGCAAAAACACCGCTTAGGGTGGAGCCGTCCAGCATCTTATATACGCCGGGAGTTTGCATAGTCCATTCGGTGGCTGCTGCGCTTTGCATAGGCAAAATCCCCAGGCAGCACACACCAAGGAGAGCCGCAAAGCCTCTTGCCGCTTTTTTCCAATTCTTTTTTCCAAACATTTCCGCCCCTTACCTCGGTCCTGTGGTCTGCCCCGGTGTAAGGTTACCGTTTTCATTATTTAACACTACATTGGAAGAATTGCCTGTACTGCCTGTGCTTGTACTCGGGCTTGCGGAACTGCTGCTTGGGGAGCTGCTGCTCGTGCTGCCTGTACCGGAACTTACGCCGGGACCTTTTTCCGAACCGCTCGTACTGCTGCTCTTACCGGCAGCCACAGCCGCGATTACCGCATCTCCGTCAATGGCGTTGGCAATATTGCTTGCATTGGACGCACCTGTTCCGTCAAAAGTATAGCTTTGTCCGTCCAAGGTCAAGGTCTGGTTCACCACCATCTTGCCGTTTTCATCCAGATAATAGTATACATTCTTCACCTTCAGCCAGCCCTTTTGCATATGTCCGTTGGCATTGAAGAAGTACCAGGCGCCGTCAATCTGTTTCCATGCCGTCGCCATCTTTCCCAGTCCGCTGCCCTCCACCTGGTCCATGTAATACTTATTGGTGCCGTCGCTGAGCCAACCGGTTTTCATCACACCGGCTGTATTAAAGTAAAAATAATCATTGTTGATTTTCTGCCAGCCGCTTAACATCTTTCCGTCCGTTGCCAGATAATACCAGTCATTTTTAATCTTTGTCCATCCGAAGGCTGCCCTGCCGTCCGGCTTAAAATAATACCAGGCATTGTCCATCTGGCGCCAGCCAACCGCCATAATACCGCTGCTGCGCATATAATAGTAATTATTGTCAATCTTTAGCCAGCTGCTCGCCACCATGGTTCCGTCATCCAGATTATAGTACCAGCTGTTGTTGTCCTTTAACCAGCCGGTGCTCATAATGCCGCTGGGCTTAAAGTAATACCACTTCTCGCCGATTTTTTTCCAACCGGTGCTCATGACGCCCGTTGCCAGATCCATGTAATAATATCCGTCGCTGGTCTGTATCCAGCCCTTATGCACACTGCCGTCATTATCATAATACAACCACTTGCCGCCGTTATTGACCCAGCCCTGCGCCGCACTCGCCTGCATAGCGGGAGCCAGACTCATGGCTGCCGTCACGGCACACAAGGCCAGGATGGTCTTTTTATTCAAACGCATATCCTACCTCCAAGCTTTATTTTATCCAGTATAACATTGAATCTTCCACAAGAAAAGTTACAGTATTATAAAAATTATTACAATATATTACAAAATATTACAATAGTATTAACCTGCAAGCATATCCTTGTACACCTCAAGGGCTATCTTATCATAATCCTTGGCATAGCGGTACATTTTCAGCGTATACTCGCCAAACTGCTCTCCCAAATTGGATTTGTAAACCGCCCACAAAGCCCAGAGATAGCCCCCCAGCGCCATATAGGCATATACCGCAAAGGCTTCCTCCTGCACGGGCTGTCTTTCAAAATACAATTCCATCAGCATATCCGCCTGCTCCCGATTAAAATAGGCATAAATCGCCATCATGGAAATGTCGATGAGAGGGTCGGACATTGCCGCATACTCCCAGTCAATCAGCTTAACCCCCTTTTCCACCGTAAAAATGAAGTTATCAAATACACTGTCAATGTGAGAAAGGCAGCTTTTTCTGTTCAAAGCCTGCAGCTTTTCATACAGCCCCATCATATTTGCCTTCACCTCCTCATGGTCCTCAAAACCGATGCCGCCGCTCTCCTCGCACAAGGCTTCATAGAAACTGATTCTTTCCCGTAAATCAAATTTGTGTTCCACCTGCAGATTCGCTCCGTGCAGGCGCCGCAAAATATCCATACAGGCCCTGATCCCCTCCGGATTCTCAGCGCTTGCATTGTGGGATCCCTCATAATACTTTGCAATTTTATAACCGCTGTCTTTATTGAAATAGATGATTTCCTCGGAAATACCCAAACTCCGGATCGCTTCGTAATTGCGGTACTCACTCTGCCTGTCGATCAGCTTTTCCGTTCCCTTTCCCGGAATACGGCAGATATAGCTTTTACCTTCTATATCAAACAAAAAGCTTTTGTTGGTCATACCCGATTTCAAACAGCGCAGTCTGCAGATTTTGCTCTCCGGCACCTGAAAAACCTCCGCCACCAGCGCCATTGCTTCATTGTCGGAACGATGTCTGTAGCTTTCATCAAAGGCTCGCAGTTCCTCCAGGTTTTCAAATTCGTATACGACGTCCTTTTCCTGTTTGTTGATGTACAAAGCCTCATTCCCCAGGCGCTTCTCCTGCAAAGCATATAGGAAAACATTCTCCCAATAGTCGTTTTGCGTCCCTTCCTTTTCATAATACTCCTGTATGAGAGGCAGAAACTGCTCCGAAAAGGAACGACTCATATAAACCGGACCGTACATCACATAGCTGTCCCTTCCCCCGATCTGTACATCCGTAATACATCCCTGCTTATTATACTGCAAAACCCACTCGCCGGTTTTCCCTTCCATGTATACACTGCTGTACCAGGAAAATGCCTCGTGGCTGTGGAAAAGATTCTCCCGCAGCCAGTTGTCGGAAGAAAGCAGATAGGTATTCTTGCCGGCAAACAGCTCCCGACAGTGCCATAGGGTTGAAAGGGTATTTTTGGTAGCATATTCCGGATTGTACAAAAGCTTAACACCGAATTTATCAATCAAATACTCAAATTTTTCCTTCAGATAACCCACTGCAATGGTTATATCCATGATGCCGCAGGCGTGCAACTGCTTAATCTGCCGCTCTATCATTCTTTCGCCGTATACCTTCAGCAAACCCTTGGGGGTTTCAAAAGTTAAAGGAACAAAACGGGAACCGAATCCCGCCGCAAAAATCACCGCATTATCCACCTGATGTCGCTGCAGTTCATCAAGCCCCTTTTCACTCAGGAAAATACCTCCCTCTTTCTTGTACAAAAGCCCCTTCTCCTGCGCTTTTTGCAAGGTCTTGTTCACCATTCCCAGGGACATACGGCTTAAGGCCGCCAGACTGCGCTGGCTTAACGCGGGGTCCTTTTCCAGTTCCCTTGCCAATAAAATAAAGTAATGCATTCTGCGCCCTCCATATAAAAATAACGTTCATATATATGCATATTTGCAAATATATGAACATTATAACACAAAGCCAAAAAGCCTCCAACTATTTTTTGCAGCTCTCCCCTGCGCTCATTTTTTCCTGTACCATTCTTCGCAGACTTTCATACTGCCTTTTATCCACAAGCAGCAGACTCTTCTCCCGCCCGATCAGACCTTCCTCTCCGAACTTTTTGACTGCCCGGTTGATGGTCTTTACACACAAGCCGGTAGAATCCGATAAGCTTTGCCTATCTCCGCTCATGCGCAAAAGCCCTTCCTTTGCGTATCTTTCATAACGCTCTGCCAAAAGCATTGCCAGCCTGTCCGAACCCTGCAAAAAGAGATAGGCTCTGCTGATTCTGCCCTGTTCCAGCAAATACTCCCCCATAAGCTTCGCCTCATACTTAAGGGCTGCCATATCCGTAAACAGCCATTTTTCAAATTTGCTGCGGGGAATTTTCAGCACCTTGCAGCGGGTTACCGTTTCCAGGCTGGTTCCGTAATGCTGCAGATCCATAATTACTTCCATGCCGCCCATGGCGTATACCTTGTCAAAACGCATAAAATCGTACACAATGCCCTGAAAACGGTAGTCCGTCGCCTTAATGGTTCCGCTTATGATAAAGAATACGCTATCCGCAGGCGCTCCCTCCCGTACAAAGACCGTTCCCTTTTCCATATCCTCAAAGCGGAAGCTCTCAATCAGCCAGACAGGCGCATTTTTAAAATACAATTCAAATTGCCGCCGCCTGTCCTCCTCCATTTCTTCCAAAAAAGGCAGCGCCCTGTACAAATATGTTCCTTGCATACCCGCTCCTTATGTCCTTAGTAGGCAGCCGCTCCCTCCCCTTTCAACAGGGAAATGGCGGAGCTGGTACCTATTCTTGCACAGCCTGCCGAAATAAAAGCTTCCATATCCTCCAGACTTTTGATGCCGCCTGCCGCTTTGATTTTCACCTCTTCGCCGATATGTTCTTTAAACAGGGCAATATCCTCCAGACATGCCCCCGCCGTCCCGAAGCCTGTGGACGTCTTGATATAATCCGCCTTTGCCTCGGTGACCGCCCGACACAGAGCAATCTTTTCTTCTTTCGTCAGATAACAGGTTTCCACAATAACCTTTAAAATCCTGCTGCCCGCCACATCCTTTAAAGCTTTAATCTCCGCACGCACCTTGTCAAATTCTCCGTTTTTGACATCTCCCAGATTGATGACCATGTCAATCTCGTCGGCTCCGTTTGCCAGCGCCTGTCGAAGCTCCGTAAGCTTTGCCGCCCCGTGGCTGTAACCCAGAGGGAAACCTACCACCGTACAAATATTGATTCTGTCCCCATACTTCTCCCGTACCCTCTTCACATAGCTTGGAGGGATGCAGACGGAAGCGGTGCCGTACTCCAGCGCCTCTTCACATAATTTTTGTATATCCTCCCAGCCTGCATAGGGTTTCAGTAAAGTATGGTCCACATAAGCTGCGATTTCTTTTGCTTCCATAATCAGTATATTTATATCCTTTCCACAGTATCTTTTGTTACTCTTGCGTAAATCAGTTTGGTTTTTTCCGGCGCCCTCTCTCCGATGCGCAGCGCCTCCTTATATTTCCTTGCAGCGGCGGCAAACAAGTCCTCCCGCTCGGCATACAGACTCGCCAAAAGCTCGCCCTTTTGCACATAATCGCCGTATTTCTTGTTGATGATGATGCCTGCACTGTAGTCGATGACGCTGTCCTTGGTATCTCTGCCGGCTCCCAGCATAACGGAGGCAATACCCAATCCTTCCGTATCCATGGCCTGTATATAGCCTTCCTGCTCCGAAAGGAGAGGATAATGATATCTTGCACGAGGGAAACGTCCCGTATCATCAATGACACTGCTGTCGCCTCCCTGGGCTTCCACCATCTCAATCAGCTTACGGTAGGCACTGCCGTCCTCCAGACTTTGTCTTGCCAGGGCAAGACAAGCCTCTATCTCTCCCTTGCCTCCCAGGTACAGCATATTGGCCGCCAAATGCAGGCAAAGCTCGGTCAAATCCTCCGGCCCCTTAGCCTGCAGAGTTTCCACCGCTTCGATAACCTCCAGGCTGTTGCCGATGCTTCTGCCGAGAGGAAGATCCATATTCGTAATCAGCGCTGCCGTGTTCTTCCCTGCCTTGCTTCCGATGTCCACCATCTCTTTGGCAAGAGCCAGGGAATCCTCCAGGTTCTTCATAAAGGCACCGCTGCCCGTCTTCACATCCAACAGGATACAGTCATTGCCCGCCGCCAGCTTCTTACTCATAATGGACACCGCAATCAGCGGAATACTGTCCACCGTTGCCGTCACATCCCTTAACGCATACAGCTTTTTATCCGCAGGCGCAAGATTTCCCGACTGCCCGATGACACAAAGTCCCGTCCGATTCACAATGTCGAAAAATTCTTTCTCCTCCAGCACGGTACGGAAATTCGGTATCGACTCCAGCTTATCCACCGTTCCTCCGGTATGTCCCAAGCCCCTGCCGGACATTTTCGCCACTTTTATGCCGCAGGCGGCGGCAATGGGCGCTATAATCAGGCTGGTTTTATCTCCCACTCCTCCGGTGGAATGTTTATCGACCTTCACTCCCTCAATCCCGGACAAATCCACCTTGTCGCCGGAATCCGCAACCGCCTTGGTCATATACAGGGTTTCTTCCTTACTCATTCCCTTAAAATACACTGCCATCAAAAAAGCGGACATCTGATAATCCGGAATGCTGCCTGCCACGTATTCTCCGATGACAAACCCGATTTCCTCCTCGGACAGACTGCCCCCGTTTCTTTTTTTCATAATCAAATCGTACATTCTCATTCCGCTTACTCCTCTCCGGACTACGCCAAATCCTTAGGTCCGAAACCCAAAGGCAGCAACTCCTCCAAAAGCAAAACCCGCAGTTTGCCGGCACCCTCCGCCATAATAATCTGAAACTGTTTCGGGTCACAAAATTCCATCATTACCTGCCTGCATACCCCGCAGGGCGCACAGAGCACATCCGCCTCTTTCCCCTCCATGGCTCCCACCACGGCGATTTTGACAAAATCCTTCTCGCCCTCGGAAAGCGCTTTGAAAAAGGCTGTTCTCTCTGCACAGTTCGTAGGGGTATAGGCGGCATTTTCAATATTACAGCCATGATAAACCCGACCGCTTTTCCCCAGCAGGGCAGCCCCTACCCGAAAACGCGAATACGGCGCATAGGCCCGCTCTCTTGCTTTTTTTGCCTCCTCCAGTAAAGCCTGATCGCTCATCTTTTCCCTTATCCTTTCACCATCTCTTTCCGGAAGCTCTCGCCGTCCGTGATGTTTTCCAAGCCGAATATGTCCAGAATACTTGCCGCAATGTCGGCATACGTTCTTCTGGTTCCCAAATTCACATTTTCCCGAACAGAGGCACCGTATGCCAGAAACGGCACACATTCTCTGCTGTGATCGGTGCCGGGATAGCCCGGGTCGCAACCGTGGTCTGCGGTAATCATCAGCACATCGCTCTCCTGCATCCTTTGCATGAAGATTTTCAACTGCTCGTCAAACCTGCTCGCCGCCCTCGCATAACCCTCCACATCATTTCGATGTCCGTAGAGCATATCGAAGTCCACCAGATTGACAAAGCACAGTCCCCGAAAATCCTCCTCCAGCATTTCTATCGTTTTTTCCATCCCTTCTATATTGTCCCTGATTCGTTTGCTGTGGCTTATACCCTGTCCTGCAAAAATATCGTAGATTTTTCCTATACCATAGCTTGCATAGCCCGCTTCCAGCAGGGCATCCAGCATGGTCTTTCTTGGCGGCAGCAAAGAAAAATCATGCCGATTGGCGGTGCGTTTAAACTCTCCCGCCTTACCGGTGAAGGGTCTGGCAATAACCCTGCCCACAGCATGCTCTCCCTGTAAAACTTCTCTTGCCTGCTCGCAGTAACGATACAAATCCTGCGGCGGCACCAAGTCTTCATGGGCGGCAATCTGAAACACGCTGTCTGCGGAAGTATATACAATCAGCTTCCCCGTTTCCAGATGCTGCTGTCCGTAATCCCGAATCACATCCGTTCCGGAATAAGGCAGATTGCAAAGCACAGCTCTGCCCGTCGCCTTTGTAAAAGCTTCCAATACCTCCTGCGGAAAGCCCCGGGGATAAGTAGGCAGCGCTTTCTCGGAAATAATACCCGCAATTTCCCAATGTCCGATGGTGGTATCCTTACCTTTGGAGGCTTCTTCAAGCCTGCCGTAGGTGCCGATGCAGGATGCCGCCTTCGGCAGGCAGTCCACTCCGTCAATATTGCCGAGTCCCAGAGAAAGCATCTGCGGTGTATGGTATGCAGGAGAGCGGCTGATGCTTTGCAGGGTATTGGCACCCTCATCGCCGAAAGCCGCCGCATCCGGCGCATTTCCGATACCGTAGCTGTCCAGCACGATTAAAAATACTCTTTTGATATTCATCTTCATCCTCTTTCTGCTTTATATCAAAACATCCGTTTTCTATTCCAAGCTTATCATACCGCATACAAAAAGACACAAAAAGGACAAATGTCCTTTTTGTGTCTTTGCGCTGTAAATTTATGCGGGATGAACAATTTTCTTACCGATTTTTGGTTATTTTTCCAATTCCTCCAGAATTGCCGGAATCACTTTATATAAATCCCCCGCAATGCCCACATCCGCCACGTCAAAAATCGGCGCATGTTCATTGTTGTTGATGGCTACAATCCACTCCGCATTCTGCATACCCGCCACGTGCTGTATGGCGCCGCTGATGCCGCAGGCAAAATATACCTTCGGTTTTACCGTAGTCCCCGTCTGCCCTACCTGATAAGCATGGTCAATCCAACCGGCGTCCACTGCCGCCCTGGATGCCGCAATACTGCCGCCAAGCTTATCCGCCAGCTGCTTTAGCAGTGTAAAGCCCTCCGGAGAGCCCAGACCCATACCGCCGGAAACGATGATTTGTGCATCCGTCAGACTTACAATCTCCTTTGCCGACTTAAGCGCTTCCAAAACCTTAGTCCGAACCTCTATACCCTCCATAAAACCGGATAAGGTAATCAACTCACCCTTTCTTCCCTCTTCTCTCTGTGCCTTTGCCATAACCCCCGGTCTGACCGTAGACATCTGCGGTCTGTGCTCCGAGCAAATAATGGTTGCCATCAAATTTCCGCCGAAAGCAGGTCTGGTCTGTAAGATTCCCCCCGTTTTTTCATCAATTTCCAAGCTTGTACAGTCCGCTGTCAGACCGGTATTGCAGTTCACCGCAAGGCAAGGTCCCAAATCCCTTCCGATATGACTTGCCCCCAAAAGCACAATTTCCGGTTTATACATCTCAATAGCTTTTCCTATGCTTCCGGCATAGCCGTCCGTTGTATAAGTATTCAGTCTTTCATCCTCAATATAATAAACCTTGTCCGCGCCATATTCGAATAATTCCGTAAGCAATGCCTCTATATTCTTTCCGCAGATTACGGCGCAAAGGCTGCACTGTCTTTTCTGCGCCAGCTTCTTCCCTTCTCCCAGCAGCTCTATGACCACAGGCATCAGCTGTTTTTGCCTTTGTTCCGCAAATACCCATACATCCTTATACATACACAAATCTTTTATTTCTCCCATTCTTTGGCGCCTCCTTATCCTAATATATGCTTTTCTTTCATGGCAGATACCAGTTTTGCCGCCATTTCTGCCACGCTGCCGTCATACATTTCTCCCTTGCCCTTTACAGGAGGTGTGAAGGATTTAAACACGCGGGTAGGAGAAGCCGTCAGTCCGCAATCCTTCGGATCCAGTCCCAGCATAGTGTGATCGTAGGTTAAAATCTCCTTTTCATAGGCTTCCACAATACCTCCCACGCTCATATAACGAGGTACATTCAGCTCCTTTACACAGGTTAAGAAGCAAGGCATTCCCACCTCAATGACCTCATATCCGTCCTCCAGCTGTCGTCTGACTCTGACCTTTCCGCCTTTGATTTCTTCTATCTTTTCCACGTAGGTCACCACCGGTATCCCCAGTCTGTGCGCCACCTGCGGTCCCACCTGTGCGGTATCTCCGTCAATCGCCTGTCTGCCGCCGAAAATAATATCAAAATCCCCCAGTTTTTGAATACCCGCCGCTATGGTCACACTGGTGGCACAGGTATCTGCACCGCCAAACACTCTATCGCTGAACAGGTGGGCATCATCCGCCCCCATAGCCAGACACTCCCGCAGCATATAGCCCGCCTGCGGAGGTCCCATGGTTACCACGCTGACTTTTGTTGTTTCCGGCTCCATATCTTTTATCTGCAAAGCCGCCTCCAAAGCATTGGCATCGTCCGGATTGAGGATGGACGGCACGCCTTCTCTGATTAAGGTTCCCTTCACGGGATCAATCTTCACTTCATTGGTATCCGGTACCTGTTTTGCACAAACACATATTCTCATCCTGTCTTCCTCCCCTTACTTAAACAGCTTCCCGCCGATAACCATCTGCTGCACCTGACTCGTACCCTCGTAAATTGTGAATACACGACAATCTCTGAACATTCTTTCAATCTTATAATCCTTAATAAAGCCGTAACCGCCGTGAATCTGCACGCATTTTGCCGCAATTTCGTTGCAGATTTCGGAAGCATAGTATTTTGCCATAGATGCCGCCATGGTTACGTCCTGCCTGGTATCCATCATATAAGCGGCCCTGTATGTCAGCTGCTTTGCCGCTTCCAATTTGGTCGCCATATCCGCCGCCATAAAACTGAGCGCCTGAAAATCCGCCAGGCGTTTGCCGAACTGTTTTCTTTCTTTCATATAACGCAGCGTTTCCTCCAGACAGCCGCCTGCCACGCCGATGGACTGAGCCGCTACACCGAGTCTGCCCGTATCCAGAGTCGCCATTGCAATTTTAAAGCCTTTCCCTTCCATACCGAGTCTGTCTGACCTGTGTACCCTTACATTATCCAGAATAATATCGCTGGTCGCACAGCCGATAATTCCCATCTTATTTTCCGGCTTACCGCAGCTTACCCCCTTTGCTTTCATATCCACGATAAATGCCGTTACGCCCTTGGTTCCCATATTCGGCTGGGTCTTAGCAAAAATAATGGCATAATCCGCCAAAGGTGCCATGGTAATGAAGCATTTCCGACCGTTTAAAATATATTCATCCCCATCCGCTTCCGCCGTCGTGGTCATGGAGCCGGCATCCGAGCCGGCACCGGGCTCCGTCAGCGCAAATACAAGCTTCTTTTCCCCTTTTACCACCGGCGTCAGATATTTTTCTTTCTGCTCTGCATTGCCTGCAAGCAACAGCGGTCCGCCGGACAGGGAATTGGGACTGGAAACGTATATACTGGCAACGCCGGATACCTTGGCAATTTCTTCCATGACAATCACGTAAGAACGAGCGTCCGCTCCCTGTCCTCCAAGGCTTTTATCAATCTTTACCCCGAAAAATCCTGCTTTTGCCATCTTTTGCAGCAATTCT